>CANQLS010000044.1 GCA_947624765.1 uncultured Clostridia bacterium | reverse complement strand
GGATATGGAACGCACTATATAGAAAATTGTTATTGGCCAGAAGAGTTTAACTTGTTGGTTGGTAACCATTCGGGAGGAACATTATCTGTTGATGAAAATACAAAGGCATTACCGTTGGCAACGATGCAAAGTCAAAAATTTGTGGATATATTGAATACTTATGTTGCAAGTTATAATGAAGAACATGGGGAAGATGAGGATTTTGTAGAATTATTAGCATGGAAACTAGATGAAAAAACTGGTTATCCTATTTTGAAATATAGCAACGAATAAATTGTTATGAAATTTGCACAATGGGGACGCCCTTAAATGTGCGATTAGGTAACATAATTTTAAATTGTACAAATAATCACTAATAAATGCACTTGAAATTATGTTACCTAATCGCACATTTAAGGGCGTCCCCACGCAAATATTTTCTTGCATTCGCAATACTAAAATGATAAAATTACCGTGTAAGGAAGTGATTGTTTTGGAAGAGTTGACACCTATGATGAAGCAGTATATGAAAGTAAAAAATCAATATCAAGATTGTATATTAATGTATCGTTTAGGCGATTTTTTTGAAATGTTTTTTGATGATGCTATTGTGGCATCTCGTGAATTAGAACTTACACTAACTGGCAGAGATTGTGGACAACCTGAAAGAGCTCCTATGTGTGGAGTGCCACATCATGCCGTTCAAAGTTATATTGCGAAATTGATTGCACATGGTCATAAAGTTGCTGTATGTGAGCAAATGGAAGATCCTGCATTGGCTAAAGGAATTGTAAAGAGAGAAGTTATTAGAGTTATTACACCCGGAACGATTATAGAAACTAATATGTTAGACGAAAAGAAAAATAATTATATTGCATCAATTTATAGAGTTGGTATTTATTATGGGTTAGCATATGCTGATGTTTCTACTGGAGAGTTTTCTACAACAGAAATTACTGAAGGTAATAATTATTCAAAACTTTTAAGTGAACTTTCTAGATTTGAACCTGCTGAAATTGTTGTGAATGAAGAATTATTTAAAGATGAAGCGTTTGTTCAAGATATTAAAAATAGATTTCATACTTATATTACAGTTGATGGTGAATATGTTGAAACTGAAGTAGAGAGACCATCTGCTTTAGAAAAGTTACCGTATGCGAAGGAAGCTACAAATACGTTACTTTCATATATTCGTAAAACGCAAAAAATAGATTTGAAACATATTAATCATATTGAAATTTATGAAATAAATCAATATATGGTTTTGGATAGTGTAGCTAGAAAAAATTTGGAATTAACGGAAACAATTCGCGACAAAAATAAAAGGGGAAGCTTACTTTGGGTATTAGATAAAACATCTACTTCTATGGGTGGTAGATTGTTAAGAAGATGGATTGAAAAACCTTTGATGAATTTGGAAGACATTCATGGAAGATTAGAAGGTGTTCAAGAGTTAAAAGATAATGTAATGATGCGAGGCGAGATAAGAGAGACTTTGAAAAAAGTGTATGATATTGAACGTTTGGTTGGAAAGATAGCATATGGTACAGTTCATGCACGTGATTTAATTTCTTTGAAAAGTTCTCTATACCAATTGCCAGAATTAAAAAAATTAATTGAAGTGGCTAATTCGCCTATTCTTTCTTCATTGAATTCTCAAATGGATTTGATGGAAGATGTGGCTAAATTAATTGAGGATGCAATTACAGATGATCCTCCTATGACATTAAAGGAAGGTGGAATTATTAAATCTTCATATAATGAAGAAGTTAATAAGCTAAGAACAGCTTCTACGGAAGGCAAAAATTGGGTTCTTGCTATTGAAACAAAAGAAAAGGAAGCTACGGGAATTAAAAATTTAAGAGTTGGATTTAATAAAGTTTTTGGTTATTATATTGAAGTTTCAAAAGGAAATGTACCTCTTGTGCCAGACCGATTTATCCGCAAGCAAACACTTACAAATGGTGAAAGATATATTACAGAAGAATTAAAAGAAGTAGAAAATACTATTTTAGGAGCACAGGATAAAGTAGTAAATTTGGAATATGAAATTTTTTTGGAAGTACGTGATAAGATTGCATTGCAAATTAAAAGATTGCAACAGACAAGTAATGCAGTAGCTTGTTTGGATGTACTTTCAACATTTGCGGAAGTTGCTGATCAAAATAATTATATTATGCCAATTGTTGATGACTCTGAAGATATTGTTATTAAAGATGGTAGACACCCAGTAGTAGAAAGTTTAATTCCAACAGGAAGTTTCGTTCCAAATGATACAATGCTTAATACTGCTGAAGATCGTGTAAATATTATTACAGGACCAAATATGGCAGGAAAGTCTACATATATGCGACAAGTAGCTCTAATTGTTTTAATGGCACAAATAGGTAGTTTTGTACCTGCAAGCTATGCGAAAATTGGTCTAGTTGATAGGATTTTTACTAGAGTAGGTGCTTCTGATGATTTATCAACAGGACAGTCTACGTTTATGGTTGAAATGAGCGAAGTTTCTAATATTTTGATTAATGCTGATAAAAAGAGTTTGTTAATTTTAGATGAAATTGGACGAGGTACGTCTACATTTGATGGCTTATCTATTGCATGGGCTGTTGTAGAATATATTAGTAATAAAG
This sequence comes from uncultured Clostridia bacterium, assembly GCA_947624765.1. Classification (GTDB taxonomy): domain Bacteria; phylum Bacillota; class Clostridia; order TANB77; family UBA1234; genus RGIG4465. Next base: position 7,085 of record CANQLS010000044.1, on the reverse strand, counting down.
AAAAAATTGGTGCAAGAACATTATTTGCTACGCATTATCATGAATTAACTGAATTAGAAAGCAAAATGGAGGGCATTAAGAATTATTGTATTGCAGTAAAAGAAAAAGGTGAAGATATAATTTTTCTTCGTAAAATTATTCGTGGTGGTGCCGATGAAAGTTATGGTGTGCATGTGGCAAAATTAGCTGGCATTCCAAATACAGTAATTACTAGAGCAAATACGATTTTGAAGCAATTGAAAGAAACTAATTTTGTAAATAAAAATCATAATGAAAATAAAAAGCAAACACAAACACCAGGACAATTTGATTTGTTTAATTATAAATTAGGTGAAGTTGCTGCTGAATTAGATAAAGTAAATTTGAATGAATTAACGCCGATTGATGCGTTGAATGTATTGTCTAAGATGAAATCAAAACTCTAATGTGAATGAATGAAAATCGGCATCTCGCTGTGTTGAATGAATGAAACGGTGCTCAACGTGCATATAAGCACGCCTCCGCTCCTTATTCATTCATTCGCCTTGCGATATACCAATTTTGCTTCATTCACTGGCGAGAGATGGACTTTAAGTGTGAATGAATGAAAATCGGCATCTCGCTATGTTGAATGAATGAAACGGTGCTCAACGTGCATATAAGCACGCCTCCGCTCCTTATTCATTCATTCGCCTTGCGATATACCAATTTTGCTTCATTCACTGGCGAGAGATAGATTTTAATGTGAATGAATGAAAATCGGCATCTTGCTGTGTTGAATGCGGAAGGAGTGAAACGAAATATGAAATTAGCGGTGAATTATTTAAGAGAATCGCGAGAATTGTGGGAGCAAGGAAAAATTGATTTTATTGATTATTTCAAATTATATAGTTTAAGTAGTGATTTATCTCCTCTTGCTTGGTGTGTAACACAACGTGATCTTTTATTTCATGGACTCGTTGGCGGAGGCTCTGATATTGCAAGTATTCATTTTTGGAATGAAAAAGATATTGAATTGCAAAAAGAATATTATAAAATAGGTCATACACCATATATTTCCGTTCACATTAATCGTGATGAGGGAGAAACGGAAACGCCAGAAAATGCATTAACTAGAATTGTTGAAAATGTTTCAAAGTTAAAAGAAATATTTGGAATGGAAGTTATTTTAGAAAATGTACCTGCCTCTTATGATAGCACACAGAAACATTTTCTATCAAATCCGGATTTTATTACAGAAGCTGTTGAAAAATCCAAAAGTGGATTTCTATTTGATATTGGACATGCTCGTGTTGCGGCTGATGCTTTGCATATTCCTTTTGAAGAATATGTGCGTCGATTACCGATGAATCATTTAATGGAAATTCATTTATCAGGTTGCATTGAAACACCACAAGGAAGATTGAGAGCACCACATAAAGCGATGAATGAAGAGGACTATTTATTTTTAGAGCAAGCAATACAAAATTATCCAACTATACAGACCGTTACGCTTGAATATGGTCCGTTTATCGATAAAGAAGGAACTTCTTCTTATCCAATCGTTTCTTTTAATCAAGTTAATCCCATAGCATTAGAAGAAGTATATGAGCAATTGATAAGAATTAAAAATATCATAAACAAAGGAGAATAACATGGGAAGTATTGTTCTTTTAGATGATTTGACTATTAATAAAATTGCAGCTGGTGAAGTAATTGAAAGACCAGCAAATGTTGTAAAAGAATTAGTTGAAAATGCAATGGACGCAGGTGCTACTTCTATTTCAATTGATATTGAAAATGGGGGTATTACTTATATAAGAATTTCTGATAATGGAAAGGGAATTGCTCCTGATGATGTTGAGATTGCATTTGAAAGACATGCAACAAGTAAAATTAGAAATGCTGCAGATTTAGTGAAAGTTTCTACAATGGGCTTTAGAGGTGAAGCTTTGGCAAGTATTGCTTCCATTGCAAAAGTAGAAATGATTACTAGAACAAAAGATAATGATACAGGTACTAGAATTGTGATTGAAGGTGGAAAAACTATTTTGCTAGAAGAATGTGGAGCACCAGTTGGCACTACGATTACTATTCAAGAATTATTTTTTAATACTCCTGTTCGTTATAAATTTTTGAAAAAAGATTTCACTGAGGGTGGATATGTTGAGGATGTTGTTTCACATATTGCTCTTATTAATCCAAATATTTCTTTTCGCATGACAAATAATAAAAAAGAAGTTTTAAGAACTAATGGCAATGGTGATATATCTGCAGTTGTGTATCATATTTATGGAAAAGATATTGCTCAAAATTTATTATCAGTAGATGGTGAGTTAGAGGGAATTCATGTTGTAGGCGTTGCTGGAAAACCAGAAATTGCAAGGTCAAACAGAAGTAATCAATTGTTCTATGTAAATGGAAGATACATAAAAGATAAAATTTTATCTGCTGCTACTGAAGAAGCATATAGAACTTTAATTCCGCATGGAAAATATGGCTTTTGCATTTTGAATGTAATATTAAACCCTGAATTAGTAGATGTAAATGTGCACCCTGCTAAATTGGAGGTTCGTTTTTCTGATGAAGGAAAAATATTTAGAGCAGTTAATTATGCTTTAAGAGATGCATTGCTAAAACAAGATATTACGAGAGATGCTGAAGAAGATGATGATAGTGAAGAAGAAACAATAGTTGAACCTAAGCAAACTTCTAAAGGGTTATTTGATGCTTTTAGAAATACTAAACCTTTGGAAAGAAAAGAAAATCTTATTACTGTTAATTTCACACCAAAAGTAGAAGAAAAAAATGTTGAGTATGTTTCAGATACGAAAAACGATTCAAAGTTAGTAGACGAACTATTCCCAAATGAAGAAATACCACAAGCGGAAGTAGAGAAAGAAGAGCCAGAAAAAGAAGAACTAGTAGAAGAGAAAGGAAAAAAACATTCTCCAATTTTCGAAAATATTGCTATTATTGAAGAAAAGGCTAATATTCCAGAATATAAAATTTTAGGTGTAGCATTTTCTACATATATCTTGTTAGAACTAGAAGATGATGTTTATATTTTAGATCAACATGCTGCACATGAGAGAGTGTTATATGAAAAGGTAAAAGAAAATTTTTATAAAAATGGTGGAAAAGAAATACAAATGCTTTTATTGCCAGATATTATGGAATTATCTAAACGTGATATGCATTTAGTAAAGTCACATATGGATTTATTTAAGCAAGCAGGTTTTTCATTAGAAGAGTTTGGAGAAAACACAATTAAAATCACAGGAGTTCCAACTATTTGTTTTGAAATGGATACAAAATCATTATTTTTGGATATATTAGATGGTTTTGATATTACTAATAGAACTACTAAACAAGATTTAGAAGAAAAGTTTATTGCAACTGTTGCTTGTAAAGCTGCAATTAAAGCAAATATGTCTTTGGAAGAAAGAGAAATTAGAGGATTGCTAGATCAATTATTAGTATTAGAAAATCCGTTTACTTGTCCTCATGGTAGACCTACAGCAATACGTATTACAAAACAAGAAATAGAGAAAAAATTTGGCAGGAGGTAATTTATGAAACCGAAAGTAATTGTCATTGTGGGTCCAACTGCATCGGGTAAATCTGATGTTTCTATTGGATTAGCAAAAAAAATAGACGGTGAAATTATTTCGGCAGATTCAATGCAGATTTATAAAGAGATGAATATTGGAACTGCTAAACTAACAGAAGAAGAAAAAGAGGGTATACCACATTATATGATAGACATTATAAATCCTGATGAAACTTTTAATGTAGCAATGTATCAAAAAATGGCAGTTGAAACAATTTATAAAATATTGCAAAAAGGAAAAGTTCCTATTGTTGTAGGCGGTACAGGACTTTATGTAAGTACATTGGTAAATGGTATTGAATTTTTAGAAATCGGAAATGATGAAACTTTTAGAAATAGAATGGAAGAGAAGGCAAGAGAACAAGGAGCAGAAGTAATTTTTGATGAACTTCAAAAGGTTGATGCTGAAGCGGCAAAGGTGATTGATAAAAATAACATAAGGCGAGCAATTCGTGCTTTAGAAATTTATTATTTAACTGGAAAAAATAAAACAACATGGGATAAAGAGTCAATTAAGGAAGTACCGTTTGATTATAAAATGTATGGCATTCTATGGGATAGACAAATTTTGTATGAAAGAATTAATCAAAGAGTAGACAATATGATTAATGCTGGTCTTATTGATGAGGTGAAACAACTTAAAGAGAAATATAATTTTTCTCAAACTGCTTTGCAAGGTTTGGGGTATAAAGAAGTAATTTCATATTTAGATGGAAATGTAACTAAAGATGAGATGATTGAAAAATTAAAAATGGAAACAAGGCGATATGCAAAAAGGCAGATTACGTGGTTTAAAAGAGATGCTAGAATTCAATGGTTTCCAATAAATGAAATTGAAAGTCAAATTTTAAAAGATTTTAAATGATACTAATGAGGAGGAAAAATGGCAAAGAAAGCGATACAACGTAAACAAAATATTGTTTTAGTAATTTTATCGATTATTATTATTTTAGCTATTTTTTTCTTGGTAAAGATTATTCAACTAATGCAAAAACCAACAACAACTACTATTGTGCGAAATGGTGAATTGATAAAATATGAAGAAGTGGTAGGATATATTATTCGTGATGAAGAAATTGTTGATACTAGTAAATATAGCGGTATAGTTAATACTACTATTTCTGATGGATATCGTGTAGCTAAGAATGGAACAATTTTAACATATGTTTCTTCAACTGAAGAGAACTTAGTTAAAAAAATTGCTGAATTAGATACGAAGATACAAGAAGCTATGGATAATCAACCAAGTGTAGCACCTCGAGATGTTAAAACGTTGGAAACTGAAATTAAGAATCAATTATATGATGCTATTAAAAACAAAAAAGATGTATATTCTGTTTTTGAACATAAAACAAACATGAATGAAAATATTCAGAAAAAAGCTAAAATTGTTGGTGAATTGAGTCCTGCAGGTTCGAAGTTAAAGTCATTGATTGACGAAAGATTAGAATACGAATCACAATTAAATCAGGCAAAGCAAGTTTTAAAATCACCGAAAGCAGGGTTAGTATCTTATCGAGTTGATGGATATGAGAGTATATTAACACCGAATAGTTTATCTTCTCTTTCATTAAAAGAATTAGATAAAATAAAAATGAATGTTGGACAAGTTATTCCAATTGATACTTCTAAAGTAAAAGTAATTGATAATTTCTTTTGTTATATAGCAATTCCATTGCAATCTGATGAAGGAAAAAAAGTAAATTTAAATGATAAAATATCTTTGAGATTTGACCATACAGAAGATGAATTGGTAACAGGAACTATAGATTATATTTCTGAAGAAAAAAATACGAGATTAATTATAGTAAAAATCACTTCAAACATTGAAGAACTTGTGAAATATAGAAAAGTAAGTTTAGATGTTGTTTGGTGGAGAGATACTGGGCTTAAAGTTCCTAATAGTGCTATTAAATATACTTCTGTGCAAAATAAAGAAACTGGAGCAATTATTGAGAATATTCCTACTGTTACAACACAGAAATCTAATTATACAGAAACTGCTTGGGTTAAAATTATAAGGCAAGCTAATAATTTTTCAATTATAGAGAATTATACAAATCAAGAATTGTTAGAATTAGGTTTTAGTGAGGAAGATATTAGCAATAGGCAGACAATTAAATTGTATAGTGAAATTTTGGTAGAATAATATTACAAAAATGTTACAAAAATATTAAAAAAATATTACAAGGCTGGAATTTGTTGACATTAAAAGAAAAAGCTATAAAATAGAAGTATACTAAAGACAAAAAGTTGTGTGGGGAGGTTTCGTAGAATGGGTAATAAGTTTGTAAACAAAATCTGGAATTTATTAGGTGTAGAAAGTGAAGATGATTATGATGAAGATTTTGACGGGGATAATGCCTATGTTCCAGAGGAGAAAGAATATACTGCACCAGCTACCAATAAAAAATCAAAAGTAGTAGGTATGCCTGGCGTTCCACAAGTAAAAGTGATTATTTCTCAACCAAATACTTTTGAACAATCTGAAGAGATTTGTGAACATTTAAAAGAGAAAAAATCTATAATTCTTAATTTAGAATATGTTAATAAAGATGTTGCTAGAAGAATTATTGATTTTATTAGTGGTGCTGTTTATGCTTTAGACGGAAACATTCAAAAAATCTCTAACTCTATATTCCTAGTAGCACCGTTTAATTATGAAATTACAAACGATGTTGTAAAAGAGGATATTAAGAATAAATTATCAGTATCTTGGATTAAATAGAGAATGGAGGAGATTAGCATGATTACTCCTTTAGATATTGAAAATAAAACTTTTAGTAAGCAGTTAGTAAATGGTTATAGTACAGAAGAAGTACACGAATTTATGACTGCGGTTTTAAAAGATTATGAAAAAATTTATAAAGAAAATATTGAGTATAAAGACAAGATTGCAGTATTAAATCAAGGTATACAACATTACAAATCTATAGAAGATACATTACAAAACGCATTGATTGTAGCACAAGGTACTGCTGATTCTGTGAAACAAAATGCAAAAGTGCAAGCAGATAATATCGTAAAAGAAGCTGAAATAAATGCTAGAAAAACTGTTGAAGATATTAATCAAGAAGTTATAGCTAAAAGAATGGAATTAGGAGAAGCCAAGAAACAATTCGATGTGTATAAAGCCAAAATGGAGGCGTTATTAGTTTCACAGTTGGAATTACTCAAGGATATTAATAGAAAAGAAGAATAAATACAAAAAGGCTGCCTGAATAATGACAAGCCTTTTTTCATAAAATTTAAAGAGAGGATGTATTAGATGAAAAAGATATTATTAGTTTTAATTTGTTTAGTATTGGTATTTTCACTTTCAGCATGTTTTGAAAACAATAGCACAGATAATTCAGGAGATGATGCGATGAATTCTAATAATGAGCAAAACAATGTAAATAATGAGGTAGAGCCTAGTGATTCAGCAAAGTATAAAGATGTAGAACAAAATCCTGTAGTTACTATGGAAATGGAGAACGGTGGAATAGTAAAAATTGAGTTGTATCCGCAAGTA
>CANQLS010000043.1 GCA_947624765.1 uncultured Clostridia bacterium | reverse complement strand
TAGTTAGTCACCGAACTATAATCAGTGCCAATTATTCACTCTTCACTTTTCATTGTTTGCTATGGCTTTTTGTTCTATTCCGAATTGTTAAATTTATTTAAAACAAATGTGTGTGTGTGTGTGTGTGTGTAGAGTCTCAACGGTTTCAGCGTTTCTGTTTTTCATATCTCATCCATTTCCTTTCTTATATTCCTAATTTCCATGCTTTTTCTGGTGAACTTCCATCTGTTGTTGTATCGTCAACATCAATTTTTATATTAGATTTTAGAAGAACTACTGGACGCAAATAACTTGCATGTGAATCAATTCCGTTATGTGCCCAATACATATAATCACTACCCACGCAAGTTGATTCTATAACGCGCATTTCAAAAACTACTGTATTTCCATAAACGCAAATACATGGTGAAGCAAGCCAGCCCCAAGACGGTTCTAAAATACTTCTTACTTTTGAATTAATCTGTGCATCTGGACCAGTTGGATTATAATCATTATCGTGAGTTTCTGTAATATATACAGGATTATTTGCTTCCATCTCTACATAATCATATCCTTCTTCCGTTTTACCATCATCAATCTCTCCAGCTTTGCCCCCGCCATCAATTTCCGTTGCCAAAAAACGGCCATTTGGATATTTACCCGAATCAAGTCTAATTTTCTTATATGTATTGCCATTATATTCAATTGTTCCACTTTGTTCACCTGCTTCATTAGGATAAAATGCATATCTATTATTATCTGTAGGAGCTACTTGAGTATATCCAAAGGCTCTTTCTATATCTTCCAAAACCATACATCTTGCTCTTAAATTTAATTCTTCGCTACTATATAACTTTTGACATATATTGTGTAACTCTTCTGGACCATTATAGTAGCCTATTGCACCTCTTAAAGCTACCGAATTAGTAAGTGCTGGTCCATCAGTAGTAATCCAAATGCCAGAGTCGCTAATACTAAGAATTCTCCAATTTAATGTTTCCTCTGTTTCTAAATGCTGTGATGATGTATATCCAGTCTTACTAGCATCAGTATCATACTCAGCACTTGTTACATAATTTTCATAATCTACGTAATCGCCAACTTTCACTTTTTCTAATACTCTTGCATCAAATTTCGTATTATCATAATATTGGTTAGCATTCACAAAATACAAATTGATTCCGTCTTTTTGTTCAACCGTATATCCAGGTAATATAAATACTTCTCCTTTGTTTGTTATATAATGTTTTTCTTCTCCACTTGCATATGTTTGATTTCTTTCCCACCCTGCTATATTTCTATCATCTGTTATTTCATAATATTCTGTCCCTTGCAAACTTGGATATATTTCATTCTCTATATATTCAACTTTACCAGTAGCTTTTACTTCTTCTTTTCCTGTTATATCTTTTCCAGTAGCTATCATATAATATATTTCTTCGTCTGTTCTAAACTCTCCTGATAATATATATTTTTGTTTTCTATTTGCATAATCTAATGATACCGCAGTTTGCATTTCCGACATATCTGACACAAACTTTGCATAACGACTTTTTTCTACTACACCGGCCACACCAAAAATACTAATTGCGGCTAAAATAATAATAACTATTATTGTTATAATCAATGCAATTAAAGAAATTCCGCTTTTTTTCATTTCCCTCATCCTTTTTATTTTTCTATATTTATTGTATCAATATGAATCTTTAATTGCAAGCAATTCATTTAAAAAATTGAGATCATTGTTTTATTCACATTTCTTTACTAAGTTTCTTAATCGCTTTTGCTTCTATTCGTGAAACGTATGAGCGAGATATACCAAGCATTTCAGCTATTTCATTTTGTGTTTTTGCTTCTCTTCCATTAAGTCCAAATCTCATTTCAATAATCATTTTTTCTCTTCCTTGTAACACTTCAGAAATTTTAGAATATAATTTTTTTACTTTTAATTTTAAATCTATTTCATCTTCGATGCTAATTGGACTGTTTTCTATTACATCAATTAATGTAATTGTGTTTCCTTCTTTATCTTGCCCAATAGCTTCATTTAAGGAAACTTCTTGTTGTAGTTTTTTAGATGCTCGTAAATGCATTAGTATCTCATTTTCAATGCACCTTGCTGCATAAGTTGCTAAACGTACCCCTTTGTTTCCTTTATAACTATTAATACCTTTGATTAATCCTATTGTACCAATAGAAATAATATCTTCTTGTGATGTTTGAGTATTGGAATATTTTTTTGCAACATGAGCCACTAATCTTAAGTTTCTTTCAATTAAAACTTTTTTTGCTTTTTCATCGCCGTTTTGATATTTTTCTAAATATTCCGCTTCTTCTTCCGGAGATAATGGCTCTGGAAATAAATTATAGTTTGAAACATAACCAATTAAGAAAAAGAATTCTTGTAGCACGCCTAATAAAGATGTTAGTCCTAACATAGGCATACACCTCCCAATTTTAAAATCTACATCATCTATATTCCGCTTTGGCATGTCAGTTGCTTGGCAAGATAAAAGTTCACTATTTAACTAATTGAAATGCTCTTGCTATTACTGTTGCTATTTCCTCTCTTGTTATTGTATTTCCTGGTGAAAATGTATTTCCTGGATAACCTTGCATAAAACCTTTTCTAACAACATCTAAAATATATCCATATGACCAACTTTTTGGATTAACATCTAAAAAATATACATTGTCTGTAACTCTGATGTTATCTATTCCTAAAGCAGATAATACTTTTGCTACCTCTTCTCTTGTAATTGAAGCGTTTGGCATAAAGTATCCATCTCCATAACCAGTCATAATTCCCGCTTCTCGTACTGCTTCTATATAATTTCTAGCCCAATGATTATTTGTATCTAAGTATGATGTATTAGATGTTTCTTGTATATTTAATTTTAATGCTCTAGCAATTGTAGTTGCAAATTCAGCTCTTGTAATATTATCTACTGGAGCAAAAGTATATTCGCTCTTGCCCTCCATATAGCCACTCTTTTTTACTGCATCTATATAGCTTGCTGACCATCTTTCATCTGTAACATCTAAAAATCTTAATCCAGTTGTATCTCCACTTAATGCTTTATTATAATAATCCCATGTGCTGGCACATTCTTGACCCAAACTCCAACTACCTGTTCCTTTAATATCATACGTATGCACTAAATTTAATTTTGCTTTTATGCTTTGTTCATTTTCGTACCAGAAAGTATATGTACCAGCATAAAGCGTTCTACCGTTAATTGATGGTTTAGTATCCGATTCAGTAATTGTAATAGTTGCTTTTACCGACTCTGAATCTTTATCATATATTATGGTGCTTTTATAATTGCTAACTAAACTTGCAATTTTATTTAAACTTACTCCATAACCGCCATAAGAAGCTCCATCTCTCCAATATCTACCAAAGAATGGAATGCCCATAACTATTTTATCTTTCGGAACATATTTTAAAGCGTATTTAATTGATTCTTCAACAAATTCTATGCTAGCAACTGGTCCTGCTGGTCCACCCTCATAATGTTCGTCATACGTCATAATCATTAAGTAGTCTGCACATTGACCAAGTGCTTCATAATCATATGAAGCATGCCAACCGCTTGTCCAAGCGTTTGGATTTGCTGCCACTGCAACAGAAACAGATTTATCATTAGGTAATTTATTGCGTAGTACACTAACTAACTTCGTGTAATTATCACGGTCTACCCCTGTTACATTTTCAATATCGATATTTATGCCATCTAAATTATATTTTTGAATAGCTTCTACAATTTGATTTGTAAGTATATCAATATTAGCTAACGCACTTCTGCCTTTTTCTCTGTCCCAATGATTACTTAAAAACGGAACTACTTTAACTCCAGCTTCATGCATATCTGCTACAAAACTTTTATCAACCGCATTTAAATGCAATGTCCCGTCATCATTTAAATCAAAGTAACTTGGTGATACTTCATTTAGTCCATGATTTGTTCTATTTACTAAATTTGTATAATTATAATTTCCATATAAATATGACATATTAAACTTTGATGCATTAGTAGAATTAATTCCAATCAAACAAATAAATAATAGTACAATGAATATTATTTTAAGATTTTTCATAACCTCAACCCCTTATATTCATTGTACAATCATTGAAAATATCACTCAATGCAAAATCTTTTACAAAAAAGGAATATCCTGCATTACAAGATATTCCCATACTCTTTATTTAATATTTTCTTTCTTGTTTTCCAATCTGGCATAATTTTTTCAATTATATTATAAAAGTTTTTTCCGTGATTTGCTTCTATAAAATGTACTAATTCGTGTAACACAACATATTCCATACACGGAATAGGCACATACATAAGTGAAATATTTAATGCAATCTTTTTCTTAACTGGAATGCAAGATCCCCATCTAGTTTTCATTTTTCTAATTTGTATTTTAGGCATTGGTAATGCATAATCTTTTAGAGTTAATAAATATTTTTGTGTTGTATTTGTATAAAGTTTTTCTGCTTCTCTTAGTAACCATTTTTGAACTACTTTTTCTACATATATTTTTTCTATATCTTTTATTTTTATTTTCATAACTTTATCATCAAAACAAATCTGATTGCAAGATGCGAGTTCTATATAAACAGTATAACAAACTCCATGATACCAAAACTTTCCTTCATTTTCCAAAATATTTTTTTTAGTATTTTGATTCATTTTTTGAGTTCGTATCCAATCTATTTGGCTCAAAATAAAATTTTCAATTTGATAATTAGGTACTCTTTTAGGTGCAGAAACATAAATTACACCATCTTCTTTTATAGAAATATGCATATATTTTTTTGCACGTCTAGAAATAACATATTCAATTACTTCTTTTCCTATTTGTATTTGTAACATATTATCATCCATCCTATGTACGGGGCGAAACATAGTTCGTCCCATAATTAAATCTTTTAAGCTTCTCCTATACCACCATAAACATCATAAACATTATAGTATCCTAAATCTAATAATAATTCATAAGCAGCTAAACTTCTTACGCCACTAGAGCAATAAATAATTACTCTCTGACCTTTATTTTTAATATAGCGTGGCGTTAATATTTGAAAATTTTCAATAGGAATGTTAATGCTTCCTCTTAAGTGAAACTTTTTAAACTCTTCTTTTGACCTAACATCTATCAAAAGCGTGTTTTTATCTGATAACATCCTCATTGCTTCCTGCAAAGAAATGACTCCTCCTTTGTTTTTTCTCATTGTAACCACTCCATATTATAGGTTATGCACAATAATCACATTTGCTACAAAGGTTTAATCATTCCATCTGCATTAGCTTTTGTAGCAACCTCATTTACAGTAACAATTTCAAATTTTATTACTTTTTCTCCATATCGAATTTCAACTATATCACCTATTTTTACTTCGCTACTTGCTTTTGCTAATTTTCCGTTTAACATTACTCTACCAGCATCACAAGCCTCATTAGCTACCGTTCTTCGCTTAATCACTCGACTCACTTTCAAAAACTTATCTAATCGCATATTGCCTCCTTTTATAAGAAAAATCTTCTATAATTTTCATAACAATACAAAAAGATGATGAAGAAACTCCATCATCTTTTATTATCGCTTACAAGACTTATCTCTTATTTACTAAATCTTTTAAAGCTTTACCAGCTTTGAATACTGGAGCTTTTGAAGCAGGTATTTTGATTTCCTCTTTTGTTTGTGGATTTCTACCTTTTCTTGGAGCTCTCTTTCTAACTTCGAAAGAACCAAATCCAACTAATTGAACTTTATCTCCTTTCTTAAGAGCACCTTCCACTGCATCTACGAATGCATTTAATGCAGCTTCTGCAGATTTTTTTGATAATTCAGCTTCTTCAGCTATTTTTGCAATTAAATCAGCTTTGTTCATTATTTACTACCTCCTATAAGATTTTTAAAATTTTGATATAGTCCTATACTACATCTTCTAATTATATTATTCGCCATTTATTTAAATTATCCTGCCTATTTTATGCAATTTTTCAACTTTTTTTCAAAAAAATGTTTATATTTCAATACTTTTAGCAATTATGTATACTGTAATATGCTATTTTCTAAGATTTTACCAACTTTAATTTTTCAAAAAAATGGTAAATTTTATCTCCATAAGGAAGCATATGATAATCTTCTCTACTAAATATTTTTAATAATATAATAGATAAAATATAAACAATAACTGCTACTAAAATAGCAATGATAGTTACTAATCTTGAACTAGATATCAAATTTGGCAAGTAAGTTTGAGTTAAATATGCACTAATTCCCATTAAAGCAGTAGCTATTACTGGTTTAATTACAAAATTCATTTTTGTTAAATCTAGCGAAATTAACTTTCTTAAAATTGTAAAGCCTATAATTGTGGCTACTAAATGACAAGCAACAGAACCAATTGCTGCTCCATTAACACCTATTTCTGGAATAGGAATTAAAATTAAATTCAAAATTAATTTAATTGTAGCACCAATTGCTAATGTCATTGCTGGTATAAACACTTTTCCTAAGCCTTGCAAAGCACCATTAATTGTTTGATTTAATACGGTAAAAATAATTGTAAATGCACTAATTTGTAACAGCAATGTTGCCTCTGGTGCATAAGCACCCGGAAATAGTAATTTTAAAATAGGTTCTGCTAACACACATAATCCTACTGCACACGGAAGAGCAATCAAAACTGTAGTACGAAGAGAAAAAGAAATTCTTCTTGTTGCAGTTTTTTTATCATTTAGTGCAATTGCCTCTGACACAGCTGGAACTAAAGCCGTTGCAAAAGCAATATTTAATGATAGTGGAAGCCCAATTAACATATCTACTTTTCCAGATAAAATACCATACAAACGAGTAGCTTCATCTTCAATCAATTCCGCTGGCATACTTTCTGCTAGAGCAGTTTTTAGTCCACGAATAACTGTAAATGTATCTACATTTCTATTCAATGCAGAAACAATAGAAGCAAGTGACATTGGAATTGAAAGAAATAAAATCATTTTAATTAATTTTCGTTTGCTTTGTTTTACATATCCCTCTTGGGCATCACGAATATCCTTCCAAATTTCTTTCTTACGTCTTACATAGAAGAAATATAAATATACAAAACCAATTGCAGTAGCTATAGTTGAGGCAAGATTTGCTCCTGCTGCCATTATTGAAGTTACATTGTCTTCTGTAACATTAAACAGATTTGCAAGTTTGCCTACTTGTGGCACCATTAAATAAAGTAACAAAACAATTACAATAGTTAAAAGACTTTTAAAAAATTGTTCAATCATTTGCGAATTCGAGCTAGCTTTCATATTGTACATACCATTAAAATATCCTCTAATTACTGCTGAAATCGCTACAAAAAAAATCGATGGTGATAATGCTACTAACACACCTTCAACTTTAGGATTACCAATTAAATTAGTAGCAATATAATTAGCACCAAAAAATAATAATGCAGTTCCTATTAATCCAATTATAGCAAATAACATAAATGCTACTTTAAAAATTTGATGAGCTTCTTTTGGTTTTCCTAATGCTCGTCTTTCTGAAACTAACTTTGCAATAGCACCCGGAACACCTGTAGTGGCAATCGCTAATAATAACATATAAATTTGGAACCCAGCACCATATAGTCCATTTCCTTCATCACCAAAATATGGAATATTTGTAATTACTAATCGATACACAAGGCCTAAAACTTTAATCACAACTTGTGCTATAACAATAGTAAGTACCCCTGCCATAAAAGTCTGCTTTTTATTAATCTCTTTTTCCATAAGTCCTCCCATCTATTAATACATATATTGATTATAGTTTTTTTATGATAATTATGCAAGAGAATTACCTCAATTCTTTTAGATGATTTAGATTGTAAAAAATAATTGGTCAATTTTTGTATTTTTGTGTCAAAACATTAAATTTTATCATAAGGTATATCGAAGATACTTTTCAAATAAAACAATGAGGTGAAAATCATGAATGAAGTATTGAGACTCGAAAACATCAGCAAAAAATACCAAGATGATAATGGTGAAACCATTGCAATCCAAGACTTTACCTACGGCTTCCAAAAAGGAGATTTTGTTAGCATCATCGGTCCTAGTGGCTGTGGAAAATCCACATTGCTATCAATTATCGCTGGATTGGAAGAGGCATCTACTGGTACCATCTACATCAACGGTGTAAAGTCCTCTGGTATTTCTGACAGCATTGGCTACATGCTCCAAAAAGACTATCTTTTAGAGTGGCGTACCATTCTCAGAAATGTGATGTTTGGATTAGAAATCAAACACATGGTTAACGAGGATTCGAAACGCTATGTAGAGAAGTTGCTCAAGAACTACGGACTTTATGATTTCCAGGATAAATATCCATCTCAACTCTCCGGTGGAATGAGGCAAAGAGCTGCTCTCATTAGAACTCTTGCCACTAACCCCGACATCTTGTTACTCGATGAAGCATTCTCAGCACTCGACTATCAAACTAGACTTGCAGTAACTGACGACGTCTATCGCATCATCAAACAAGAAGGAAAAACCGCAATCATGGTAACGCATGATATTCCGGAAAGTATCAGCATGTCTGACAAGGTAATCGTACTTTCAAAAAGACCTGCCATCATTAAAAAAGTCTATGACATAGACTTTGAAATGGACGGCAGAACGCCACTTTCTTGCCGAGAAAACCCTAGGTTCAGTCAATTCTTTGACAGTATATGGAGGGAGTTAAACACATGAACAATGAAATTTCTGAAGATAGGAAACTCTATCTCATGAAGAAAAGACGCAAGAAGAGAAACATTTTGCTAACACAAATAGCAACTTTGGTAATCTTCATTGCTCTTTGGGAGATCCTTGCAAACGTTGGAATTATAGATTCCTTTCTCATGAGTCAACCGTCCAGAATTGTAAAAACAGTTTTGGATATGTCATCGAACAATTTACTCATGCACTTGGGAGTTACATGCCTAGAAACAATTGTAGGATTTTTGCTAGGCACAATCATTGGCACACTTCTAGCTTGCATACTTTGGTGGTCCGACTTCGTATCAAAAGTTGCCGAACCATTCTTAGTTGTACTAAACAGTTTGCCAAAAGTAGCTTTAGGGCCTGTTATCATCGTTTGGGTTGGTGCAGGAACATCTGCCATTATCACAATGGCACTTGCCATTTCTTTGATTGTAACAGTCTTAGAAATGTTAAACGGTTTCTTGCATACAGATTCCAACAGAATTAAGATGGCAAATACATTTGGTGCTAGCAAATGGCAAATCTTCACCAAAGTTGTATTTCCATCAAACATCTCTACGCTCATCAGTGCACTAAAGGTAAACATCGGTCTATCACTAGTCGGTGTCATCTCAGGTGAATTCCTAGTCTCGAAGGCTGGACTTGGATATCTAATAGTATATGGCGGTCAAGTGTTCAAACTAGACTTAGTCATGACTAGCGTTATCATACTTGGGCTTGTAGCAGCAGCAATGTATCAAGGTGTGGTATTGCTAGAAAAACTAATTCTAAGATTTGTCATGCACAAAACCAACTAGATCACATATACTATATAGATAAATATTTCGGCAAGCAAATTGTCGAAAAAAATAATAGGAGGTAAGTATGAAAAGGTCATCTCACATCGTTGTTGCACTCGCCATCGTCTTCGTCTGCATCATCAGCGGATTCGTTTTGACGGGTTGTAGCAATGACACCCAGCTTACGAATGATAAAGTCAGTTTGACTCAAGTTCCCGTTCCTCAACTAACCAAAGTAACCGTAAGTGAGGTTACGCACTCTGTCTTCTACGCACCGCAATACGTTG
>CANQLS010000042.1 GCA_947624765.1 uncultured Clostridia bacterium | reverse complement strand
AACTGGCAGAGGTGGCGGATGTGGCTGTCAAAGTTCCAGAAACGGAAACGTACAAAATACAGGAACTTCATCTGCCGGTGTACCATTGTTGGTGTCTGATGTTGGAAGACAGGTTCTTTGGCGCATGAAATAGGGAACAGAAAAAATTTTCTGGATGAGTGGTGGATCGATGAAAAAGCAGGCGTTATTGAATACTTATATAAACAATATTGGCATGGATGAAGCCATACAATCAATAGAAACCATGGTAGAAAATAAAAATAGATCTTATATCGTTGCCGTCAATGTTGATGTGGCAGTTAAGATTGAAAATGATAGGTATTTAAAAGAAATCGTTGATAATGCAGACATGGTTCTTGTAGACGGCAAGCCTGTTATATGGATTTCCAAATGGAACGGGCATCCGGTGAAGGAAAAGGTTTCCGGTTCAGATATGGTTCCATGCCTTTGCAGGAAGGCTGCTCAGAAAGGATATTCAATTTTTATTATCGGGGGAAAAAACGGCGTTGCGGAAAAGGCAAAACAGAATCTGGAAAAGACCTGTCCGGGAATAAAAATTGTCGGCGCATATGCCCCGCCTTTTGGCTTTGAGAAAGATTTAGATGAACTTGCAAGAATAAATAAACGCATATCGGAAGCGCACCCGGATCTCCTGATAGCCTGTTTTGGATGTCCCAAGCAGGAAAAATGGATTTATGAGAATTATAAAAAGTATGACGCGACAGTTTCCATATGTGCGGGGGCAACGGTGGATTTTCTTGCCGGAAATGTGAAAAGAGCGCCGGAATGGATGAGTGAGCATGGGCTGGAATGGCTGTATCGGTTTTTGCAGGAGCCGAAAAGGATGTTCAAGAGATACTTTATAGACGATCTTAGAATTATCAGAATGATATGGAAATATAGATAAGAACATACATTTAGATTTTAAAACTATAAAGTATGAAGCAGTGCATCGAAATTATTCAAATAAAGCAGTTTATTAAAAATATATTTATATTGAAATATATACGAAAAGAGTGGATTTATGAGTGTTTTTAAAAATATAAATATCAATGAATATTTTTGTCGCTATGGAATAAAAAACGGTTTAAAGAGAGCAAGTTATATTTCATTTCCATTTCATATTGTAAAGGATTATCAAATAAAAAAAGTATTATATTATAGAAAAATATATAAGTATTTTGTGAAAAAGTATGATATTTATGCATATAAGGAGCCAGAAGATTTACTTTTCACAGGAATCAGTTGTGAGAATCCAATATGGGTTTATTGGGCTCAAGGTATTGAGCAGGCTCCTGAAATTGTAAAAAAATGTGTAGAATCCATAAAGAAAAATACAGATCAAAAATTGATTTTGTTAGATAATAATAATATTAATGAATATATAATTTTTCCGAAATATATTGTCAGCAAATATAAGAAAAGAATACTTTCTGACAGTGCTTATTCTGATCTAATCAGATTTTCATTGTTAGGACATTATGGTGGAACATGGATGGATGCTACGATATTTTTAACTGGAAAATTACAATCATATATTACTAATTCACTCTTTTTTGCATATAGGGATAGTTTTGGCTTGATCGAAAATCCTGCTTTATATGCAAGTTGGTTATTACATGCTGAAAAGAACAATCCTATTGTATTAGAAACACGGAATATGGCGTTTGCATATATAAAAAATGAAAAGCATATTGCGGAATATCTATGGATTTATATGTTTATTACAATGTCTGTTAACAAGCATCCTGATATTTATGTTCCATATGTCAACAGTGATTACGGACATGTATTATTTGATAATCTGGATAAACCTTTTGATAAAAAAATTTATTCACATATTTTAGAGTTGTCTAATGTACATAAACTTTCTTATAAATTAACATGTGAAACTTTGCAATCAGAAAATACATTCTATAGGCATATTATTGATCAGGAGAATAAAAATGGATTGTAATAACAGGAAAAAAATACAAAAAATTTCACTTGAATTATTAAAAGTTTTCATTAAAATATGTGAAAAAAATAATTTAAAGTATTATATAGGCGGAGGCACTATGTTGGGAGCAGTAAGACATAAAGGATTTATACCTTGGGATGATGACATTGACATAGATATGCCAAGAAAGGATTTTCAAAAGTTCTTAAAAATTGCGGATGAAGAGTTACGAAATTATCCAAATTATGATGTATTGAATTATTATAGAGGAAATACGTATGAATTGAGTTTTAAACTTGTTGATAAGAGAATAAAATACAGAATGCTTGATAAAATGAAAGATTCTCAAACTTATGTTGGAATTGACGTGGCGCCAATTGATGGAGTGCCTAATAATTTTATAGTAAAAAATATTTTTTTGTTTAAATTAAATATTTTAAGAATGTGTTATAGATATTCGGTTTTTAACACAGGAGTAATTACAAACGAAAGAAAAAAAACAAAAAGAGAATGGTATAAATGTTTTCTTGTTTTTTTGGGAACCAAATTACCGGTTGAAAAAATATTTAAACGGGATGTATGGGCACCTAAATATGATAAAGCAATGAAAACTTTTAATTTAGAAAACTGTGAAATGGCTGGAACTTTATCAAGCCAACATGGAAAAAAAAGCATTTTTCCTGTAGAATGGTATGGAAATGGCACAAAGTATCAGTTTGAAGATATTGAAGTTATTGGTGTTGATAATTATGATGCTTGGCTTACTCAACTTTATGGGGATTATATGAAATTACCGCCAGAAGATAAGAGAATAGGCCATGATGTTCAAATTGTCAAATAATTATAAAAGAGTAAGAATTAAAGGTGAAACTATGAATATAGCGTTGATTCTTTCTGGCGGTGTTGGAAATCGCATGAAAATGAATATTCCCAAACAGTATGTGGAAGTGGATGGAAAACCAATAATATTATATACACTTAAAAAATTTCAAAATAGCCCTGAGATAGACAAAATCGTTATAACAGCGGATAAACTATGGATGGAAAAAATATACAATTGGATTAAACAGGAACGAATTGATAAGTTTTATGATTTTGCAATTTCAGGAAAATCCAGGCAGGAATCCGTTTTAAATGGATTGAATGTATGCATGGAAATATCTATGGATATAAATAATGATAATGTAATGATTCATGACGCTGTTAGACCGTTTGTAAGTAACGATTTAATTAAGGAATGTTTTAGACAGTTGGAGAAACATGATGGCTGCATGCCTGTTCTGCCAGTGTATGACACAACGTATTTAAGTCAAGATGGAAGACATATTACAAAATTACTTGATCGTAATATGTTGTTTTCTGGACAGGCTCCAGAAGCTTTTAATTTATATAAATATGCAAAAATTAATCGTAATACACCAAAGGAGATATTGTGTAAAGTAAAAGGCAGTAGTGAAATTGCATATCAAAACGGATTTGATATTGCGCTGATACCGGGTGAAGACAACAACTTTAAATTAACAACTCCTTTGGATATGGAAAGATTCAGGGTAATTATACAAGAAGGTGGTTTTTATGAAGGCGTATAAGCTGATGGCAGTTGGTGATTTACAGTATTTAGAATGTGAAAAGCCAGAAATTTCATCAGGATGGGTTCTTTTACGGGTGAAAGCTGCAGGTATATGCAGTTCAGATGTTTCCAGAGTTTTCATTAAAGGGACGTATCATTTTCCGACAATTCCAGGTCATGAGTTTTCAGGTGTGGTTGAAGAAGTGGCTGATCGTGAAAATGAGTATTTAATCGGCAAAAGAGCAGGTATTTTCCCTTTAATTCCTTGTCAAAAATGTGCGTTCTGTAAGAATAACACATATGAACTTTGCGAGAATTATAATTATTTAGGTTCTCGTAGAGATGGTGGATTTGCCGAATTTGTGACGGTGCCGGTATGGAATCTTATACTATTGCCAGATAGTATATCATTTGAAGAAGCTGCCATGTTAGAACCATTGGCGGTAGCTTATCATGCTGTGAGAAGGGGAAAAATAAAAAAAGGAGAAGGCGTTGCAGTTATTGGAACTGGAATGATTGGATTTGCAGCGGCTCGGTTAATACGGCTCTTGTATACAGATAATATTTATGTTTTTGGGAGAAATAATGATAAACTCAATATTGCACGAAAACAAGCTGGAGTGAAATATGTTTCTGATTTCAATGATCAAAATATATTTGATACAGTAATAGAAGCTGTAGGAAGTGAAGAAGCTGTTGGTAAATCTGTATCTATAGTAAAACCGGGCGGAAAAATTGTTCTTATGGGAAATCCGGCAGGGGATATTACATTAAAACAAGATCTTTATTGGAAAATACTGCGCAAACAAATTACAGTCATGGGAACATGGAATTCCTCTTTTGCTGAGAAAGGGAAAGAATCAGATTGGGCAGATATTTTGGAACTTGTTGCTTCTAAAAAAATAAATTTAAGAGATTTCATTACTCATTATTTTCAACAGGATGAATTAAAAAAAGGTCTTTTCCTTATGTATGAACATAAGGAACCATATTGTAAAGTTATGACATTATGGAATTCATAAAAAGTAAGGAGTAACTATCTGATGGATACGAGATTGAATTGTAATCAAAAAAAATGTATTTCAGTATCTATGATGTGTTCCAGACTGGTTGGATTACAAGAAACAATACAGATATTTGAGCAGGAAAAAATAGAGTATTTGCATATTGATGTCATGGACGGTTCTTTTGTGCCAAATTTTGGTTTGGGATGTGATTATATAAACAGGTTAAGGGAGTTGACAAATATCCCGTTAGACATCCACTTAATGATTGATCGGCCAGAACAGAAACTTTCGTGGATGAATATAAAAAATACAGATATTGTTTCTGTTCATTATGAAAGTACACCACAGATACAAAAAACTATTGATTTACTTAAAACATATGGTTGCAAAATATTCTTAGCCATTAATCCTGCCACACCAATTTTTGTTTTGGAAGAAATTCTTGATTATATTGATGGTGTTAATGTTTTGATGGTAAATCCCGGATTTGCAGGACAAAAGATTATTCCAAGTACACTTTTAAAAGTAAAAAAATTGGTTTATTTTTTAAATAGTAATGGAAAAGATGATATTGTTGTGGAGGTTGATGGAAATATTACTTTGGAATATGCAAAACAGCTCAAGGATTATGGTGCCAGTATGTTTGTAGCAGGTACATCCAGTCTTTTTATGAGTGGAATTGATGAATATGCAGGGAACATTAAAAAGTTAAGAAATGCCATAAATTCAAAAGGAGCTATTACATGAATAATTGTACTGTTAGTATTATTGTACCTATATATAATGCAGAACAATATATTAATAATTGTATTACAAGTATACGAAATCAGACGTTTACAAGTTTTGAATTGATATTAATTAATGATGGTTCCACTGATCAAAGTGAAATTATCTGTAAAAAACATATGAGTGAAGACAATAGAATAATTTATAA
This sequence comes from uncultured Clostridia bacterium, assembly GCA_947624765.1. Taxonomy (GTDB): domain Bacteria; phylum Bacillota; class Clostridia; order TANB77; family UBA1234; genus RGIG4465. The sequence goes on along the minus strand of CANQLS010000042.1, from coordinate 4,585 downwards.
ATATCAAAAAAATAACGGGGTATCTTTTGCAAGGAATGCAGGAATCGAAATAGCTAAAGGGAAATTCATTACTTTTGTTGATGCGGATGATGTTATTAATGAACGATATTTGGAAAAACTGATGGAAAAACAGATAAAATATAAATTAGATTTAACGGCATGTGCCCATATAAATATTAAAAAGGAACAAAAAAAATACTGCAGTTCTTATTTTGAGGACACTTATGTTGAGGGAAAAGGAATTCTGAAAACCGTAATTCCAAAAATTTATTATAACGGAAAAATGCAGGCATTATGTAACCCAGTTTGTAAACTCTATAAAAAAGAAATTATAGATTTATATAATATCAGGTTTGATGAAGAAATAACATTACATGAAGATCGTCTGTTTAATATTGCCTATATGGAAAAATATCCAGCTTTTTTTATTTATCTGAGCCGTTATATAATAGAATTATACGGGAAAACTCTATAATTCATGCTTTTAAAGAAAATATATATACTTTATGTGAGAATGTTTGTTCAGCCTATGAGAATATGGAAAAACTTTATATAAATGAAAAATGCAATACGTTATTTTACTCTTACGTATTGGTAACGGATATTCTTGAAATGAATATTTGCCATATTGATAATAAGAAAACTCATAAAGTAAAATGGAGAGAATATTATAATTTTTTATCTAAAGAGCCAATATACAGTAAATGGAAAAATTTGCTTTTTTACAAATGCGGAAGCATAAAAAGATGTTTTTTGGTAATGTGTGTCAAACTGCGCTTGACTTGGCTGCTTGAGCTTGTATATAAAATTTATAGAATTTTGAAAGTATAAGATAATCTAAAAATCAAATAGTAAAAGAGGAAAGAAATTATTATGAGAAAATTCAGTTTCAAGATTAAAATATTTTATATATTATATTTTCTTTTATTTACTCGGGAAATTATAATTTCGGGAACCACTATTAACAGCCTAATACCAATGCAATTTACAGATATAATTTCGGACTGTTGTTTAATGTTGTTTACGTGTGGTGCAATTTTGTACCTTATTTTCTTAATAAAATTTAATATTTTGGAAATGTTTTTTTTCTTTTTAATTATGTTTTTCTTTTTTATTTCTGCTTATATTTCTGGTTCATACCTTTTGTTTGAAGGAATGATGCTTATTTTATGCAGTAAAAATTTGAAATTTGATGAATTTAATAAATTTAATTTGAAAACCATTACAATCACATTTTTTATTATTTTAGTATTATCTTGTACAGGAATTATTGATATGTTCATAGAAGTACGTCCGGATGACTTTACCAAAACCAGGTATTCATTGGGGTTCGCACATCCTAATACATTAGGGATCTTATCTTTTGAATGGATTTGTGAATATATATACATGAAAAGAAAGCAAAACCAAAACGGAAAATATATTATATCTGCCTTAATTATTTTTTTTATATATCTGATCACCGACTGCCGTACACAATTAATTGCCGGCGCTTTGCTAATTATAGCTTGTTTGATTTATGAAAAAATACTGTTAACTGGTTTTAAATTCTCAAAAAAAACAATATATCATATTTTTGTTTTTTGCTTTGTTCTTATTTTTTATATATCATTTAAAATAGTTCGTTATTACTGGGAAAATCCTCAGAAATTACAAAATGGCACTATTAGAAGCAGAATTCGACTTGCAATGGATTATATAGACGCTTATGGATGTACTTTGTTTGGAAGCCATATTAATTTAGGCTCAAGGACTTCTATTCCTGGTTATAGTCTGGGATACTATTTTTTAGATAATGCATACGTTCGAATTTTGGTAAATTATGGAATCGTTGTAACATTGTTTGTTTTCTTCTTTTATATGACGTATTACAAAAAAATTGTTAAAAAAAATGAATGGGTTCCTGTGATAATCAGTTTGGTTTATTTATTTTATGGTTTAATGGAATTTTTAATATTTAAAATATGTTTTAATGTGTTTTTTATTTATATGGGTACAATATTATATCAAAAAAAGAAAATAAAAAACATCATAGGAGGCAACCTATGAAAAAAAAGGATTTAGTTAGTGTAGTAATTCCTATTTATAATACAGAAAAATATCTTGTAAGATGTTTAGATAGTGTAGTAACTCAAACATGGATTGATCTTGAAATTATTTTATTAGATGATGGCTCTACCGATTCAAGTTTGAAAATATGTCATTCTTATGCGTCGCAAGATGATAGAATTATTATTATTGAAAAGCAAAATACAGGAATTTCTGATACAAGAGAAATTGGCGTACAGCGAGCAACAGGAAAATGGATTGCTTTTTTGGATTCAGATGACTGGTATCATAAAAGCTTTATCGAGCAAATGGTGAATGCTTGTAGAAAATATAAAACGGACGTGGCATTCTGTCGGTTTTATGAAGTATACGGAAAAGAAAAATTTATATATCCATCGGCAGAAACGAGATCTATACTGTCAGGAGCAGAGGCCATCTATAATATACTTTTACCAAACACAGTTGGATATTTTACATCACTTTGGAACAAATTGTATTGTCTGGAATTAATAAAAAAAGAAAATATCCATTTTAATCGAAAATTACATGTGGGCGAAGATGAACTTTGGCTGGTACAGTTATTAAAAAAATGTGATTCTGTAATTTGTATAAACAGTCCATTATATTATTATCGTAACAGAAAAGAAAGCCTTAGCCGCAGTTCAATACTGTCATTAAAAAAAATAAGTAATATAGAGTGTAAAAAATTGGTAATACAAGAAACATTTGATCTGCCTATACATATAAAAAAGATATCAGAAGCAAGATATTATTCTGTCTGTATTTCTTTATTATTACAAAGCAAAAATCATTCTGATTTGAAATTTATTAAAGAAAAAATAGACTGGACATATTGGAAAAAATATAGAAAAAGTTTTTTAAAAGACAATAATACTTCTGTCAGGCATCGGTGCTTTTTTTTACTGTCAGAATTATTTATCAGTATGAATTTATGTTTTTTAATCAAACTAATAATAAAAATTTTAAAGTTTTGGCAATACATAAAATTTAAATTAAAACATTGTTTCAGATGGAATAAATAGCATGAAATGTTCAGAAAAATGGGTATATGAGATGAATTATAGAGCAGCAATTATTACTATTGATAGTTACAATTATGGTAATCGTCTTCAAAACCTTGCTGTACAGGTTTTATTAAGTTCTTATCGAATGCATGTTAATACATTTAAAAGAAGAAGTAATCAATTAAACAAAAAAAACATAAAAAATATTATAAAGATAACTGCTGGTTTTTTAAATAAAATTTTAGGGATAAGACAAACAAGATTGTTAGAATACAATCGTTTATATCGTTTTTATAAATTTAATAAAAATTACATTAATTGGGACAAACGTACTTTGGAAGCTGTCTGTCATACGAACTATATTGATAAACATTATGATATCTTAATTACTGGCAGCGATCAGATTTGGAATTACAAGTTCCCTTTTAATTCAAAACTAAATTTGCTGGCATTCGGAAGTGACAAATTAAAAAGGGCAGCTTTGTCAGCAAGCATTGGAAATATTGAGCTAACAGAAGAAGAAAAAATACTTTTTTCTAAAAACCTGCCAAGATTTGATGCAGTTTCTGTCAGGGAAGATTCGGCGAATGCTATATTGCGTTTTATTCGGGACGATATTGTCACATTACTGGATCCTACCATGCTGGTTGATGAATCCTACTGGAAAAAAAAGCTGAAAAAAACAAAGTTAAAAATACCGAGGAGTTATGTGTTTGTATATTTTTTGGGTGATATGGAAAGTAAAATATATAAATTTATTGATAAGGTATGCGCAGAGAGCAGCCTGCTAATTGTTGATGTTAACGATATTAAAAATCCTTATTATGGTGTTGATCCAATTGATTTTATTAAATTGATTGACTCATCGGAATATATTTTTACAGATTCTTTTCATTGCAGTGTTTTTTCTATTTTGTTTGAGAAAAAGTTTTCTGTGTATGATCGGTTTGGTTCACAGATGCATGTTTCCATCAGAACAGATGAATTGCTGCATAAATTTGATATTTTAGACAGAAAAAATATTTTTGAAATATCAAAAATGGAACAGGTAGACTATTCCAAAAAAGAATTAATACTGGAACAAGAACGCAAACGAGCTGACTTGTTTATTAGAAGTGTATTAGCTGATTCTTATTAATCAATGATAAAAGAGGGTATTGAAATAATGAAATGTGTAAACTGGTCAATAATAGTTTCAGCGTATAGGGAATACAATATGGGTGAATCAAGGTTAAAAAATGTAAAACGGAATATTTTATGGGGAAATATAGGAAGCCTGAGCAGTCTGAGCTTACAAGTAATATCCCGTACAGTTTTTATTGCTTTTTTAGGAATGGAGTATTTAGGCGTAAATGGACTTTTTACTAATGTATTAGGTTTGCTTGCATTCAGTGAATTGGGGATTGGAACAGCAATGAATTACAGTCTGTATAAGCCAATTGCTGAAAATGATACAGAAAAAATCAAATCATTGATGCAGTTATATAAAGTATTATACCGGTGGGTTGCTG
>CANQLS010000041.1 GCA_947624765.1 uncultured Clostridia bacterium | reverse complement strand
TTAAAATTTTATACACAAAATTCCAGCGATTTCTCGCTGGAATTTTTGCTTTCGGTGTTCTATTTCAGGACACCCTCATAACTGGAAAAATATTTTTTCGTATAATTTGTTGTGGTGCACTAAAGAAAAAATTTTGTTGTGCTTGGGTTAAATCCTACATAGCATTGAAAAATTATTAAAATTAAAAAATGTTATTTAGTAACTAGCAATTATTAATTTTTAAAAACTACTTGCAATTTATTTATTACATTGTTAAAATAAAAGCATAAAATGTAAAATAATAGAAAATATGGAAATATGCATGTGAGAAATGCTGAAACTTATTAAATGGATATTTGTACGAAACTAAATAATATTAAAAGCAACTTAAAATGTACAATGTACTATGTGTTAATTCCTAAATAATGAAAAAATTTACTATTAATAATAATAAAATATATAAAATTTATGGAGGAGTGTATGGATTTATCAAATTATGCTAAATTGGTTATGCAGTTAAAAGGAATAGATAATGCTGATTTGCAAAAAGTAGAGATGAATGTAAAACAAGCTTTTGCCAAAAAGTATAATGCCATATGTTTAGACATAGATGGAACTCTTGTTGAAAATCAAGAAATTACAGATGAGCTTTTGCAATGTTTGTATAATATACTGAAGAAGCATGTTCCCATAATTTTTATTACAGGAAGAGGAGAAAGTGGTTTAAAGCAATTCACAAACGATTTTATTTTATCAATTAAGGAAAAATATGGCGATAGTTTCAATCTATTTAAAGATATTATGGGAATTTCTAATGATGGAACTTTTTTATTTTATTCATCTGGAAATTTTGAAAAAGGTTTTTTAGATAAATGTGATTGTTTAGTAGAACCTAAATCACTTGATAAATTGACTGCGTTGGCAGAAAAATTAGAAAAGAATGAAGTAATAGATAAAAAAATTATAAATTATTCTTATTGTAATTCGTATAATGATGTCCTAGCTAGTATTAGAATTGACATTACAGATAAAACATTGCCACAGATTAAGGAATATTTAACAAAAGTGAAAGATGCAGACATTAATATGTCAATTGGTGAATATGAAAAAAGAAAAATTTTGCAATTATCATTGACTGATAAAGGTAAAGCAGTAGAAAATACTGAAAATTTTTTAGGAATACCAAAGAATTCTATTTTGAGAATTGCAGATCAAGGCGAAGAAAATGGTAATGACTTTAATATGTTAGATTGCTTACAGGGTTTTTCAGTTAATACAGTATCTAAAAATATAGATGGATGTATACCAATTTTTGATGAAAAAGGAATACAATTGAAGAATGTGAGTGCAACGGAATATATTTTAAAACATTTGAATATTTTTCCTACTATATGTTTAGAAAAACCAAACAGAAAAAAATATATTATTCAATTGGCTGAAGCAGAAAGACTTATTGCTTATGAAAGAAGACCGTTTATAAATCAATATAATCAGATATTTTCTGAAAATTTTTCTAATGCATATACTTTTGAAGATGTTTTTGATGCAAAGTCTGGAGCAATTGTGTTTAAAGACTGGGAATGGAATATAATTCCTGATTCTAATGAATTAAAAAGATTATTTTCTCAAAGTGTCGAAAATAAATTTCGATATATATTAGATACAGATGATGGAAAAATTATGCGAGGAGCAGATACATATTATTATTTCTTAGCTAATAAATGTAAAAATGAAAAAGTTACTCAAGAACATATTAATGAATGGATAAGTAATAATTTTAAATTTTTCAAAGATGTAAAACAGGTTTTAGATAGTTATAAAATAACTGATAGCAACGATAAAAAATTACTATTAGGAGTATTAGATAATTTAAGGAACGTTAATTTAATGATGCTTAATGCTTGTATATTAAAAAACTTTCAAAATGATAACATTATAATGTCTTTTGATAAATATTTAGATGATTTTGAGATAAATAGTTGGTATAACATTGAAAATGAAACTTGCGATTTGATAACTAATATTTGTTTAAACAAAAATCTAGACATGGATGAGTGTGTTGGAAAAAGTAAGGAAATATTGATGAAATTTTTCCCATTATTCAAAGATACGATTTTAGACATCGTATCTAGAAATGATAGTGATTTAAATCAAAAATGTTTTAGAAGCTATAGAGAAATTGATAATTTTATTGAAAATTATATAACGATGGATTATGCAACTAAAAAAATGTTATTAGAAAATCCTAATATTGATGACAAAAGTGTAAATTTTATTGGAATTGCATATGGTGGTTTAGAATTGCCGTTTATTGCAAAAAAAATTTTAAGTGAAAAAGGTTCTATTAATACATCTGTAATGAAATTAAGTGGAAAATACAAAGATAGACATAGTGAAAATTCTTTTGAAAAAAGTGAGGAGGCAAGTATTCAGATAATTGGAAAAAACAATTTTGAAAATGCTAATAACATTGTAGCTGATGATAACGTTTTAACTGGAAAAACTTTGCAGATTGCTTTGAATCTACTATTCTCAAATAATGTTGATGTTGCAAATATAATTGCCATAAGATATCCTTCTATCAATAGAGTAGAGCAAATGTTTATGAAGGGGCATGGTGCAATTGACACAACTAAATTTTTCTCTTATATAAAAGGGCTAATGTTCCCTAGTCCTTATTCTAAGATTAAAAGTGTAGAAAATGGACTTTTAGACGAATTAGGAGTTTTTAATAAATCTAGAGATAGAATATTAAAATATTTATATAAAAATGGTAGATATTCAAAAAATAGTGAAGTAAATGATAGTATAATAACTAGATGAGGAGGAGCAGAATGAAGATTGTAGGAATCGGAGATTTAGTATTAGATTATTATTATCAAAGTAATAAATTTTTGGGCGTATCAGGAGGCGGAACTGTATTTAACATATTATCAAATTTAGCTACAAAGTTTGATAATTGTTACGCTTATGCTTCTGTTCGGAAATGATATTGATGGAGAGATTGCAAAAAAAGATTTAATGGATTTAGGGGTTAATATAAATTTTATAAAAAAATGTAATACATATACAAGAAATTTTCATATAACAATAGATGAAAACAAAATAATTTCAAAGAAAGTGTGTCCGATTTGTGGAGAAAAGAAATGGTATGAAAAATCTAAGGTTAATGATGATTTTCCTACAGAGCTAATAGAGAAAGGCAGTCTTTATATTTTTGATACTATTAATAAAAATAATTTAAAAATTATTGAGAAATTAAAAAATAAGAAAATTAAATTGGCTATTGATATTGGGCAAATTGGAAATTTAAAGTATTTAAGAAAAGATGAAATAGTTGACAGATTTTTAAATAAATTTAACTTTGTTCAATTAAATGAATGTGTAGCAAAATTTTTAATTGAAAAATTTCAATATGATGATTATAAAAGAATAAATGAGATTTTTAATTCAGATTTAGTAATTATAACCTTTGGAAATGATGGAGCAACATTTATAATTGGAGAAAAAGAATATATGTTTCAAATTGGTAAACCAGCAAAAGAGTTAGATGCAACAGGTGCAGGAGATTTGTTCTTTTCTGTTATTTTAGAAAATCTTATTAATTCTAATTATGATATTAATGAAAGCATAATAAATAAAGCATATAACGAAGCTTTAGAAAAGGTGAGCATCTTGGTGGGAAAAGTTGGAGCTAGAGCCTTGATTCAAGATTTTCATAATAAAGAGCTTATAAATGGTTGTTATTGTGGAATGTCCAACTGTGAAGGGAAAAAAGCTTTAAATAAAAGGAAGAAAATATCTACGAATTTAGATAATTTAGAAAGAAGAGTTTTAAGAGCTTTAGAATCTAATGCGTATGAAAAAATAAAAAATGTAATAAACAAAATAAATGATGATTGCATTATTATTGGGGCAGGTGGCTCATATGCAGCGTGTTATTATGCTAGTAGAGTAATTAATTATACAAAGGGAATTAATGCTATAGCAATGTATCCTAGAGATTTGTTGTATAGAAATAATTGTAATTTAAAAAATTTGATTGCAGTATCATATTCTGGAACAAGCCCAGATATATTTTCAGCATTTGAATGTGCGAACAGTAGGAAATATATAATAACAAAAGGTAAAGAAGAAAAAATTAGAAATAAAATCGATTCTAATATAGAAATTATTTCATATTGTGATGCTAAATATAAAGCTGGAAGAGAAAGAGGATTTTTATCAATAGAGGGCACTATTGCACCTGCATCATTATTTGCAAAATATTATTATAACAGTTTAAAAAATAGTGATAGTTTTGAAGATTTTTTAAAGTTAAGAATTAATTATTGGAAAAATTATTTTAAAGAGTATTTTAAATCGGGAAAAAATAAATTAGAATATATTTTCGATAAGAAAAATATCATTGATTTGATACATGGGGATTATACAACTTCGGCAGCATTAGATATGGAATCGAAAATAGTAGAATCAGGAATCTACAGAGTAACAATGCATGAAAAGAAAAATTTTTCACATGGTAGATTTATAAGTATGGAATATTTTAGACCTGATGTTTTAATTTATTTAAAACAAAATAGTACAACTAATTATGAAGATAAACTGTTAAAATATATTGAATCTCAAAATATAGATTATATTATTATAGAAAGTGCTTATGATGGTTTGCTTGCTGAATTTGATTTATTAATTGCATCACAATTTTTTATGAAGCAGATAAGTGAACTTATAAATATTGATTTATCAAAGCCTTCATATACGGATGAAGCTATGGAAATATATAAATATATTGGAAAATTATAATATTTTCAATAATAAAAATTAAGAGAAAAATTTGCTTTAATAATATATAAAACATAAATGATTGTGAAAAGGTGTGAAAATTATTCATGCCTTTTCTCTTTGTAAAATGGAAATTTACTTTTCTTGTGAATTTATTGTTGCATTGTGTTATTTTATGGTATAATAGTAACGAAAAAACGGAAAGAATTGTGATGAACAAAAGATGGAGGGGTAAAATGAAAAAATATTTTTTAATGATATGTTTAATATTTAGTCTTTTAATATTTACGAATGCAATAGTATTAGCTGTTGAAGTACCTGATGAAGTGAGAATCGGTATTTATTATGGTTCAAAGGGGGCATCTAGTGTAGAACTTTCTGGTGAAGGTGGACTATTAATTGGCCTTAGAGATACTAAAGGAAATTTTGAAGAGCTTGAAGAAGTGAAAGCAGGAAAAACAATTACTGTTATAAAAGGAAGTAATAAGAATTCTGTAATGGTTTCTGGATATGGAGAATTTGGTGATAGTAATCACGTTCCATGTTTTGTTAGTAAAGAAAATGATGATGGCATTCGCTTAATTTCAATTGATGATGTATTATATCGTGGTGATGTGGAAATAAAAAGATATACAGATAGTGATATGACTGTCATTAATGTAGTTTCTATGCAAGAATATTTATATGGTGTTGTGCCAAGAGAAATTGGTGGAAATAGCCCTGTTGAAGCAGTTAAGGCACAAGCTATTATTGCAAGAACATATGCTACAAAAAATTATAATAAAAGAGATAAATGGGGATTTGATTTATATCCTACAGTAGATGACCAAGTATATGGTGGTTACAAATGGGAAAATGAAAATTCTAATCGTGCAGTTGATGAAACTGATGGTATGGTAGCAGTATATAATGGAGATTTAATTGGTGGTTATTATTTTTCAACTAGTGGTGGTTATACAGAAGACTCAGAAAATGTTTGGGGAGGAAGTTTTGATTATTTAAAAGCCGTTCCTGATATTTATGAACCAGAAAACTTAACTAAAAAAACTTGGACAGTAACTTTGACAAGTGCAGAGGTAAAACAAAAATTAGCAAATAATAATGTTTATGTAGGTGATGTTTTAGATTTAGTACCTACTAAACTTTCTGATGTTGGAAGAGTTATTGAATTAAAAGTAATTGGAACAAATGGTACTGCAGTTTTAGAAAAATCTAAAACTAGAACTTATTTAGGATTAGATAGTCAATGGTATACAATTAATAGTGATGCACCAGTTGTTGCAGAGTACAATATTAAAGTACCTGAGAAACAAGATAAAACTGAACCCCAAGAAGAAATTAAAGACGAGAAAAAAGAAGAAATAAAAAATAATGAAGTAGAAAATAACGAAGAGGAGAAAAAACCTTTATTGCAAAAATTATTATCATTACTTAATCTTAAGAAAGATAACATTACAGAAGTGCAATCAGCATATGCAGCAAAATCTTCTCGTACTGAATTTGTTTTTCAAGGAAGAGGTTGGGGACATGCTGTAGGTATGAGCCAAAATGGTGCTATTGGTATGGCTAAAGAAAATTTTGATTATGAAGAAATTATTAAGTGGTATTATTCAGGCGTTGAAATACAAAAATAAATTTAAGGAGGGATTCTTATTAATATAGGAATTGATATTGGCGGTAGACATATTGGAATGGGTTTAATTGATGAAAGCGGAAAAATTTCTTATAAAAATATTGTTCAAATTGACGATACAAATAGAAATGAAGAGTATATATTTAAGTGTATAAAAGAGTATGTTAAGCTACATGAAGATAAAGCTGAAGCAGTTGGAATTGGTGTGCCTGGAATAGTGAATAATAATGAAATTGTTTATACTGCAAATTTACCATTAAAGAATGTAAAAGTAAAAAGCTATATTGAAACACCTCTTCCTGTTTATCTTGGAAATGATGCAGTTTGTGCTACATTAGCAGAATATCATTTCGTGGATAAAAGAATGTACTCTAATTATGCTTTGATTACAATTGGTACTGGAATTGGTGCTGGTATAATTTTAAATGGGAAGATATATAATGGTAGTACGGGTGCTGCAGGCGAAGTAGGACATATGGTTATAGATAAAGATGGAATTCCATGTGCCTGTGGACGAAGAGGTTGCTATGAGAAATATGCATCAATTTCAAGTTTATTAAAGAAAACAAATACAGAGAGTTTAAAAGAATTTTTTTATTTATTAGATAGAAACGAAAATATAGTAAAGACATTTGATGAGTATTTAGAAAACGTTGCAGAAGGTTTGGCTAATATTGTAAATATTTATGATGTTGAAATGCTTGTAATAGGTGGAGGTATAGCTTGGTTTTCAGATAAATTTATGCATAAATTAAAAACAAAAGTATTTAGCAAAATTTTAAATAGATATACGTCCGATTTACAAATGAAATGTGCTGAATTTGGAAATGATGCTGGAATTATTGGAGCAGGCTTGTTATCTATATACGAAGAATAATGTTTAGGAGGATTTATGTTGAATTTATTTGATACGTTAAAAAAAATTACTAACGAAGAAAATATTTTCATTAATGAACCTATGGCAAAGCATACTACATTTCATACGGGTGGACCTGCAGATTATTTGGTAACACCGGAAACGATTGAAGAAATGCAAAAACTATTGTCATTAGACTGTGAAAAGACCATAATAGGAAATGGTAGTAATTTATTAGTTAAAGATGGTGGCATTCGTGGACTTGTAATCCAACTTACTAAATATCAACATTATTCTGTTGAAGAAGATATTATAGAAGCAACTACCGGAATGTATCTTGCAAAACTTTCACAAATTGCTATGCAAGCTGGCTTAGCAAATTTAGAATTTGCATGTGGTATTCCTGGCACACTTGGAGGTGCAATTATGATGAATGCTGGTGCATATGGTGGTGAAATGAGTAATGTTGTGTTAGAAAGCACGTTTATGTCAGAACAAGGAAAAATATTAACTATAACAGACCATGAGTTTGCTTATAGGCAAAGTATTTATCAAAGGATAGGTGGAATTATTTTATCTGCTAAATTAAAATTAATTAAAGGAAATAAAGATGAGATAAAGAAAAAGATGGATGAATATATGACTGCAAGAAATGCCAAGCAACCAATTTCTGTTCCAAGTGCAGGTAGCACTTTTAAAAGACCCGAAGGCTTTTTCGCAGGAAAACTAATTGAAGAAGCTGGCCTTAAAGGCTATCAAATTGGTGGTGCAGCCGTATCCGACTTGCATGCTGGATTTATAGTAAATAAAGAAAATGCAACATCAAAAGATATATTAGATTTAATTGATTATATTCAAAAAGTAGTTTTTGAAAAATATGGAGTAAAGTTAGAACCAGAAATTAAGGTAATTGGGGAGGACTTATAAGATGAATACTGAATGACGAATGTACATAAATTGAATGATGAAATTATTTTAGATTATATGATATTAAGATGAACTATTTTTAAGAAAGGATAAAAAAATGGATAATAACTTTTTAAGCTGGTTTGGGTCAGGATTGAAAATTAAGAGATGGTTATTTTTAGTTTTAATTGGAACTATTTTAATTGGATATGGATTTGCAAATATATTAGTAATGGATATATTAGAATTAAAGAAGATTATTATTGTAGCTATATCATTTATTTTAGGTGTTGCTAGTATTGTAATAGGATTTATGCTATCACAACGAAGAATTATGCAAGCATTAGCTGAAGCTAATGCAGGCGTAAATAGTAGAAATTTAAATGTAAAGAAATTAATTTACGACAAACAAATGCTAGATAAAAGTATTAATATAGTTGTAATTGGTGGAGGAAGTGGACTTTATACTGTACTACGTGGATTAAAAGCTTATTCTAATAATATTACTGCAATTGTTACAACTGCAACTGATAATAATAAGCAAGATATTGTTGCAAAAGAATTTGGAATTTTTCCACCTGAAGATTTACGACAATCTTTAGTAGCACTTTCTAATAAAGAAGAAATTATGCAAGAATTGATGCAATATCGTTTTAAAGCTGGAAATTTAAAAGGATATAATTTTGGAAATTTACTTTTAGCAGCTATGAATGATATTTGTGGAAGTAATTTTTCGAAGGTTATTCAAGATACTTCAAAAGTATTATCTATAACTGGAAAAGTTGTACCAGCAACTTTAGATGTAACTAATATTGGTGTTGTACTTTCAGATGGGACAAGACTTGTTGGAGAAGAAAGAATAAATGGCCCTAAAAATGCACCTATTGAAAAAGTATTTTTATCTCCATCAAAATGTACACCAGCACCTGATGTAATAAGTAGTATTAAAGAAGCAGATGTTATAATAATTGGCCCTGGTAGCTTATATACAAGCATTATTCCTAATTTACTTATTCGTGAAATTGCAGATGAAATTAAAAAAAGTAAAGCAACTAAAATTATGATATCAAACATTATGACTGAGCCGGGTGATACTGATAACTATAAAGTTTCAGATTGTATTACGGCTATTCATGATCATGTTGGAAAAGGTATAATGGAGTATTGCATTGCAGCAGATAGTGATATTATGCCTGAATATGTACGTCGCTATAATGAAGCTGGTTCTGAGATAATGGAAATAGATAAGAGCAATATTAAACCAACTGGAGTTTCATTAATAGTTGATGATTTGGCCATAGTTGATAACACAGGTTTTATTCGTCATGATCCAGATAAATTAGCAAGAGCAATTTTAAAAATTGTTTGTGATCATATGGATTTGACAAATAAAAAAGAAGCATTAGAATATTTTACTATTCAATCAAAGTTAAAGAAGAAAAGTAAGAAAAGAAAAAAGAAGCCAATATTATTCCGTGATATAAAAATTGTGAATAATATTAAAAACAAAAAAACTACCGAAAAAGATTATACGGATGTACCAGTTGTTGGTCAAAGAAAAAAGTGAGAAATACAGGAGATGAAAAATGATAATTACAAATGAAGAGTTTGCATACAATAAAAGCCATGAATGGCTTATTACAAATGGCATTGGTGGCTTTGCATCATCTACCTTATGCGGATTAAATACAAGAAAATATCATGGTTATCTAGTGGCTGCATTAGGAGAAACAAGAGAAAGAAGATTAATTCTTTCTAAAGTAAATGAAAACATTTTGATAGGTGATAACTATTATACTATTGCTACTAATGAATGCCCAAATTATATAGAGGAAGGATATGTATGGCAAGAACATTTTGAGAAAGAATTACTTCCTGTTTTTACGTATGTAGTTAAAGATGTAAAAATTAATAAAAAAATTACTTTAGTATATGGTGAAAATACTGTATGCGTGAAGTATCAAATTAAAACTGGAAATGATA
>CANQLS010000040.1 GCA_947624765.1 uncultured Clostridia bacterium | reverse complement strand
GCAAAAGAAGGCGATAGAGTTACATTCGTATTAGATCCTGGCATACCAGGCTTAACAGTTGATAGTAGTAAAGTTACAGTAACTGGGGATACTGATTCTACTGTTACAATAGAGGATAACGGCGATGGCACTTATACAGCAACTGTAGTAGTAGGAAAAGGAGAAGGAGATGTTTCTTTAGTAGTAGAGGAAGGAGCCTTTACAGATTCAGATAAATATAAGAATGAAAGAAAAGAAAGTTCATCATTCTCAGTTGATAATACAAAACCAACAGTAAGTATTGTCGCAAAGAATAATGAAGAGGTTATTACTGATAAGACAGATGCTACAAGAATTACATACGAATTAACTTTCTCAGAAGTAGTAACAGGACTTACATCAGGAGATATATCAATTACTAATGGAAGTGTTATTAGTGTAACACCATCAGGTGATGGCATGACATATACAGTAGTTACATCTACAATTGCAGATAGTGTGACAACTCAAACATTCCAATTAAAAGCAAATACAGTAATGGACGAGGTTGGAAATGAAAACTCAGCATCAGATGTTATTAGCATCGTAGTTGATAGAATGTTGATAACAGGAAGTGCAACAATAGAAATTGTGGATAAAGAAAGCGTTTATGCAAATGCAAATGATACAATTTTATTAACACTAACATTATCTCGTGAAACAACCACAGTGCCTATTGTAGAAATACAAGGAGTTGTTGCAACAGTTACACCAAATACTGCAGGCGAAACAACATATACAGCAAGCATAGAAGCAAGTAAGCTTACAGATGGAGAGGTAACAGTTTCGATTTCTAATTATGAAGATGAGTTTGGAAGAACTGGTGATACAATAACAGAAGTAGATAAAACAATTTATGTAGATAAAGTATTACCAGACACCACGGCACCAACGGTAGATTCAACACAAAATAGTATTACTGCTTTAGTAAAACAAAAAGATGTAAATGCTACAAATGGATATAGCAGTGGTATAAATGCAACTCAAACTATGTATGGAATTGCAGACACTATAGATGGACCATATAGTTGGCAAAGCAACAATACATTTAGTGGCAAGACAGCAGGAACTACTTACTATATTAAAACAAAAGTTGTGGATTTAGCTGGAAATACAAGTGAATCAATAGCCGCTGAAATTGCAACAAAAGAAATTACAGGAAAACTTGTTATTACTCCTTCAACAACAGAGCCAACTAATAAAGATGTTACAATTACTATTGAAGATGAGTCGAATAGTGGATATACGATTGAATATAAGATAGATGGTGGCGATTGGACAGTTTATAATGGACAGTTCCCAATGGAGCACAATGGAACTATCTTAGCTAGATTAAATGATAATGGACAAATAGGAAAAGAAACAGCAACGCTTGAAGTTACAAATATTGATAGAGAAGTAGCTCTAGTAACGATTAACCCTAATGAAGGTGCAACACCTAAAAAGACTCATACAACTAAAGTTACTGTAACAGAGGTAGGAACTGCACCAAAAGAAATTTATCGTTATATGTGGAGTACAGAAGATACAGCACCAAGCAATATAGCAACATCAGGAACTCCATTTGAAAGCGAAGATACAATTTATCTACAAAACATGGCAAGTGGTGAATATTACTTATACGTTTATGTGGAAGATAAAGCAGGCAATAGTGAGACATACACTTCAGAAAAATTTGTTGTTGATGCTACTAGACCTACAATTAACATAGGAGAACCATCTCGAAGCACTGCAAAAGAAGGAACAGAAATTACTTATACAGTTACTGTAGACGAACCAGGAACATTAGATGAAACTAAATTAAAAGTAACAGGAGATGGAGCTGAGGGTAGCACGGTTACTGTAAAAGATAATGGGGATGGTACTTATACAGTAACAGTAACAGTTGGAACAGGCAGCGGAGATTTAGTATTAGAAGCAGAAGAAGGAGCATTCGTTGATGAAGCAGGCAACGAAAGTTTAGAAGTACAAAAAGGCGGTGTTACAGTATCAAATACGCTTCCTACTCTAAAAGGTATTACATTAAACAAAGGAGCTACTGAAACATATGGAGTTGGTGTTACGGTACAAGTTGATGCTACAGATGCAACATGGATGTATATTAGTAATAGCAATGTACCTCCTACAGATGAAAGCAATTGGGTACCATATGCTGAAGAAACGTTGCATGAATTAACACAAGGCGATGGCGAAAAAGTAGTTTATGCATGGGTAAAAGACGATTTTGAAAATGTAGTTGGACCAGTTAGTGATGACATCTTATTAAAGACAAAATCAACCGGAAATAAAGAAGATAAAAATGTAGACAAAACTGGAGATACAACTACTACAGATACAGGCATTGATAGCTTCAATATTAACTTTAAAGTTACCGATGAGAATTTCTATGAAGCAAATATTACCACATCGCAATTAGTAGTATATGTAAATAGTATTGAAGAAACAGGCGTAAAATTCGCAGATTTAGAAGAAAGAGATATTGCAAATGGCAAAGAATATAGCGTAACAGCATCAGAAACCACAGGAAATGGCGTAATATCAATTGGATTAAGAGAAGCAAGCATAAAAGATAGAGCAGGAAATATTTTAGCTACGACAGTAACGCCAGTTATTACTGAAATTGTTGCAGATAATATAGCACCAGACTTAACTATAACAAATACAGGATTTACCGTTAATGATGAACATTTAGTTGGCGTTATGGTAAATGGTAAATTAATTACAACAGTAAATGGAACAGTAAGTTACACTTGGGAAGCAGACATTCAATATATTGTTATAGCAATCGACGAAGCAGGTAATACAACAACAGTAGTAAAATAATTCTTGTAGCGGCGGCCATTGGCCGCCATAACCTAAATATAGTCTTATTCTGAATAAATTTTCAGGTTGATAATTGTAGCGACGGTCATTGGCCGTCGCTACGTTTATTCTAGCATATTATTTAATTCATTAACTGCCATAAAAAACCTATTTTTTTGACCACTTGCTTTTTTTATATACTAAGAGTAAAATAAATGCATATAATGAATGGTGGAGGAGCTATGATTTTTGAATATAACAATTTAAAAGTGCATTATTCTATTTTTGGCGAAGGGAAGCCTTTGCTTTTATTACATGGTTGGATGGCTTGTGAGGAAGCTATGGCACCAATCTATCAATTCTTTCAAAAAGATAGGAAAGTAATTGTACTTGATTTTCCAGGTCAAGGGAAAAAAAGCGATACTCTAATTGAAGCTTGGGGAGTGCCAGAATATGCGGAAATGGTGCGTGCCTTAATATTATTTTTGCATTTGGATAAGTTAGATGTAATAGGTCATTCATTCGGAGGTAGAGTCATTATTTATTTAGCATCAAAATATCCTGATTTATTTGATAAAATTGTACTTACTGATGCAGCTGGTATTAAGCCAAGAAGAAGTTTTACTAAACAAATAAAAATCTATTCATATAAATTTATGAAAAATATTTTAAAAATTTTCTTATCTCACGAAAGATATGAAGTAGAAATAGAAAAATTAAGGAAAAAATATGGCTCTAGTGATTATGGAAGTTTAAATTCAAACATAATGAGAGAAACTTTTAAAAAAGTAATTGAACTTGATTTAACAGAAAATTTAAATAAAATCACAAGGCCGGTGTTACTTATGTGGGGCGAAAATGATACTGATACTCCGCTATATATGGCAAAAATTATGGAAAAGAAAATTAATGATAGTGGATTAGTTGTATTAAAAGGTGCAGGCCATTTTTCCTATTTAGATGCTACTGCACAATATTTGAAAATTGTAGATACTTTTTTAGGGGGAAAATAGATGATAGGAAATATAGTTTTAGATATTTTATTTATAGGACTATTCATGATATATGTTTTGCTTATTCCAAATACTCTGCATATGATGCAATTGGAAAGCTATCATACCAAAGAATATTGGAATTGGCTTATTAAAAACGGTAAAAAAGTATTTCGTGCTGGAGCTATTCAATTTTTTATCTATTTAATTTCAATGTTGGTTGTATTTGGACTAACTAAGCTGCTTCCAAACGTTCCAGTTATATTAATGACATGGATATGTTATGGAATTTTATATTTAGCATTTTTTATTCCAAATATTATTGAGATTTGTAGAAGCAAAAAGGAAAGAAAACAAGCTAAGAAGCCACTAAAATATACTGCTAGAGCTAAGAGGTTATATTTTTCTAATATTTTGATATTGTTTATTCTAAGAGCATTACTTATGGATTATTTAGGAACTGATTTTATTAGCACAATAATAGCATATAGCTTTTTAGTATTTACATTACCTATTAATATGATGATTTCTAACATATTTATAGGACCAACAGAAGATTTAATTAATAATCATTATATTAATAGTGCTCGTCGTAAGCTTAACAAAAAGGAATATAAAAATTTAATTAAAATAGGAATCACAGGAAGCTATGGAAAAACAAGTACAAAATACATTTTACAAACAATATTAAGTGAAAAGTATAATGTTCTTGCAACTCCTGAAAGTTACAATACAACTATGGGAAATGTGCGAACCATTCGTGAAAAATTAATGCCAGAACATCAAGTGTTTATTTCTGAAATGGGAGCAAGAAAACGATATGATATTCAAGAAATTTGTAATTTTGTAAGGCCACAAATCGGTATTATTACTTCTATTGGAGAGCAACATTTAGAAACGTTTAAAACAATAGAAAATGTTGCAAAAGCGAAAAGCGAATTGTTAAATGGCTTGACATATGATGGTGTAGTAGTTTTACCGAAAGATAATAAATATTGTTTTGAATTATATCAAAAAGAAAAACATGAAAAATATTTGTATGGCATGGACGGAAAAGGAAATCCAGATGTATATGTTACAGATATTAAATTAAGTGCAGAGGGTAGCACATTTACAATTGTAACGAAGAAAGAAAAGTTTTCTTGTACAACTAAACTTTTAGGAAAACATAACGTGCAAAATATTGTGGGTTGTGTGGCAATTGCTCTCCATTTGGGACTTTCAAAAGATGAAATAGTAAGAGGAATTGCTAAAGTAGAACCTGTTCCACATCGTTTACAAATTCTTCCTAGTGCAAATGGAACTATTGTAATTGATGATGCTTTTAATTCAAATCCAGTCGGCAGTAAGATGGCGTTAGAAGTAATAAAACAGTTTGAAGGTAGAAAAATTATTATTACACCTGGAATGGTGGAATTAGGCGAAAAAGAATATGAATTAAATAAAGAGTTTGGAAGAGCAATGGCAGAAAGTGTTGATATTGCAATTTTAGTTGGAATAAAACGTTCAAAGCCATTAGAAGAAGGCTTGCGAGAGAAGAAGTTTGAAGAAAATAATATTTATGTTGTAAATAATTTAGATGAAGCAACAAAGCGATTAGCAAGCATCAGTAAAGCGGGAGATGTTGTGCTATTTGAAAATGATTTACCAGATAATTATAATGAATAGGAGGAATTTTAATGAAAAAGCTAGGCGTTATTTTTGGTGGAGTAAGTTGTGAGCATGATGTGTCTATTATTACTGGATTACAACTTATAGAAAATGCGAATAAAGCGAAATATGAAGTAATACCAATTTATATTCACTCTGATGGTGAATGGTACACGGGAGAAGAATTGCTAAATGCAAATATTTATAAAGATTTTGAAGCACATCAAAATCATTTGAAAAAAGTAGCTATTTTACCAAGCCAAAAAGGATTGATGGTTTTAGAAAAAGGACTATTTTCTAAAAATACTGTTATTGATTTAGATGTGGTTATACCTGCAATGCATGGAATGAATGGAGAAGATGGCACATTGCAAGGCTTATTAGAGCTTGCTAATATTCCTTATAGCTCTTCTGGTGTATTAGGCTCTAGCGTTGGAATGGATAAAATTTTAATGAAAAAAGTTTTTGAAGCACATAAATTCCCTGTATTACCATATACATATTTTACAAGAGCCGAATGGGAAGAAGATAGAGATGAGATTATTACTAGAATTGAAAATGAACTACCTTATCCTATGTTTGTTAAACCATCTAACTTAGGTTCTAGTATTGGTATATCAAAAGCTAAAAATCGTGAAGGGTTAGTGCATGCCATTGCAGTAAATTATGATGCAAGAATTATTGTAGAAAAAAGCGTAGAAAATATCAGAGAAATAAATTGTTCAGGACTTGGTTATGAAAATGATGTGCAAGCTTCAGTTTGCGAAGAACCAGTTCATTGGGAGGAGTTCCTTACATTTGAAGATAAATATATGCATGGAGGTAAAGGCAGCAAAGGTGCTAAAGGCTCTAAACAATCAGGTATGGAAAATATGTCTAGAAAAATTCCAGCAGAATTAGAGGAACAACAGGAAAAGAAAATTAGAGATTTAACTTGTCAAGTATTTAAATCACTTAATTCAAAAGGCGTAGTTAGAGTAGACTATATTATCGATAAAGACACTAATGAAGTATATGTGAACGAAATTAATACAATTCCAGGCTCATTTGCATTTTATTTATGGGAAGTATCAGGCATAACATATCCTGAATTAATTGATAAACTTGTTGATATTGCGGAAAAAGCAATGCATGACAAGAATAAGAATAATTATAGTTTCAAATCTGATGTCATTGGTAATATAGCCAAAGGACAAAAAATGGGAGTGAAATAGCTCGTGCAAATTTTAATACAAGCAAAGCAAAACTATCAAACGCATACGGAAACAGTCGAAGAGAAAATTGATGCAATAGTTAGTAGGGATTTATATGAAACTAAAATTATATGGCCAGGTGGTAAAATTATTATAGAAGAAAATAAACTCTATCAAGAACGCAATGGCAATCAATTATTTATAGAAGTAGGTCAAACTCATCATAGCATTTACAAAACAGAACATGGTAATATGAAAATTGCAACAACTGGTATTTCTATTAGTAGAGAACAAACTGGAATATCACTTGTAAACGCAATATATAGGATACAAATTGAAAACCTAGAACCGTATGAAAACGAATTAAAAATTACAACGACCGAATTACGGGATAATACTTTTTTAAAATAATACTCTACAATTATGTCTGCATAATTGTAGCGGCGGCCAGTGGCCGCCATAAGATTTATAACATGAAAATCTTTGATTTTCATGTTTCTTGTTTTATGCAACTCTAATTCCAGTATCAATTACTTCTTTAATAAAATAATCAGATGCTTCGTCATAATCTTTTTTCTTAATAGGATGTGGCTCAATTCTAGCATCTATATCCCAAGTCATTCCCATAAGAGCAGCCATGCAGTCATAGATATCATCAAAATCATCTGAAACAACTGCAATATCAATATCACTATTTTCGTTTTCAGTTCCTTTCGCATAAGAGCCAAATAATATTATCGCTATAATATGATAATGCTTCTCAATTTCTTTAATATATTTGTTGATACTATTTAAAATATCCTTATTTATTGTTCTTTCAACCATTTTCGTACCTCCTCAATATGTTTTACTTGTTCTTTGGTATAATTATTTGTACATTTATCAGCAAAACTTTTCTTGTAATCATCATATCTAGCACTTATATTGAATGTATTTATAATTTGTATTTTTTCTCTTATTTCTTTTGGAACTTTTAATTTAGCTTTTTGTGAAAGTAATATTAAATTATGAATTTTGGGTGCTATTGGATTTTCAGGATTATTTTTAGCATATAGGGCTTTTAATAATTTTTCTATTACCAAATGTCCTAAGAATAGACACCATGTATTTTTGCGGTTTTCAAATAATACTTTCATAGTATCATAATCGCTGTCACTACTTTCAAACCAATAATTTATTAAGTCTATATTATTCATAATTTCCTCACTTTCAAACACTTTTACATTATGTCATAAAAAAACTAATATTATTTTCTGCTTTATTATATCATTTAAATTAAATTTTTACTATATTTTATCCAAAATTAATAACAATAAAAGTTACTGGACAAAACTTTTTTAAAATAATATTCTACAATTATGTTTGCATGAATGTAGCGGCGGCCAGTGGCCGCCGCTATATTCGCGCTGACATAGCTTTGAAGAATTATTTAAAATAAAACCATCATCCAGTAACACTACCGAAGAAAATATTTGAAAATAATTTGACATAGTTAATTAAATTATTGTATAATAAATATAGAAAATGAGAACCGCAGATTCTGTGGTTACCACTTTGTTTAAGTAATAACAGCACATTCCCTTGGTCAAAAGTAGAATGTGCTGTTAATTTTAATCCTTATTAGCTTTTAAATATTTTGAATATGTGTGAAGAAACCTTGTTAATTCATCTTCTGTTACACTACCTATTTTAAATGATATTTCATTATTGTTCAATGTTATTAAGTCATCGCATTTTACGATGCTATCCATTTTGAGTCCGGTTATGACTATCCTTTGCAATAAATTCGTTATAAGGAAGAGAGGCTTTACTAATATTAGAAGATAATAAAAATCCAAAGTATGTTAAATCTACAGCTTGTCCTTCATCATCAATGATTACAAATAAATGACTTTTCCCTGGTTTACCGTTTTTATATGTATAATTTAGTACAAATACGATATCTCCTATGTTATATTGTTTCAATTGTTTTCCTCCTTTTTCCTAGAAGTATAATAGGCAATTTCTTCTTCGCTTAATGCTGTTTCGTTTGCTAATTTAGTCTTACAAAAATCTTTATATGTTTTTACTAGGTCATTTTCCTTTGCCTTTCTAGTTAAACTACTAGCCTTTTTCTTATAAAATTCACTTACCATTGTTATACCTCCTTCTTTTATATTATAGATATTCAAAATTTCAATTTTGTTGCATAAATATTTTTTATCACTATCGTTAAAATATACATAAAATTTATCAAAAATTGAATATTTCATAAATATCATTTTATCACATTTACATAACTTTTTCAAGCTGATTTGTATAAATCATATTCATTTCTAGGTAAAAATAATGATAAAAATATTTGAAAATAATTTGACATAGTTAATTAAATTATTGTATAATAAATATAGAAAATGAAAACCGCAGATTCTGTGGTTGCCACTTTTTTATAATGGTAACAGCACAATCCATTGGTAAAGAGTAGGATGTGCTGTTATATTTATTCCTTATTGATAATCGATTTTACATATTGTATGTATAAAATCGTTAATAAGGTTACGTTTATGGTTATAGAGATTATTAAAGCAATTATTAAATATGATGTAAAACTCATAAACACCACCTCACTTTCTGATAGTGAAAACTATCTGGTAAAGTGGCAGCACATATCTACTATCTCATTTTCTATATCACTACTATATAATATCTTTTAGACAAAAACAAGCGAACAGATAAAAATTTTCAAAAAATTTGTTACTATCTAGATAATTCTTAAAAATTGTGTCAGGGCGTGTGTAGCGGCGGCCACTGGCCGCCATTTAACAGTACACCAACATATTATTTAATGCAAGTTGTAACACTAAATTAGTTTTAGTGTTATATTTTTTTGACACAGAATAAGTATACATAATTCGAGAAAAGACTGAAAAATGCGTATTTCCGTAAGCAGAATGTAAAAAAAATGTAAAATTAGTAAACATTTTATAAAATCAGTTGACTCTAGTTTTCTAACGTATATAATAGCCTTGCAAGATGTAAAGAAATGGTAACTAGTATCATAATCTTTACGGAAGCAAAGGTTAGATTATGTGAGAGCAGAAAAGAAAGGAAAGCATAGTCTAGCTCCATTCAAACTATTTCCTTTCAAAAAAAAATTAAAGGAGGATTTTCTAATGAAAAGAGAATTATCATTAGTACTAGCTCTTTCAATGGTATTAGGTATGTGCTCATTCGCATTCGCTGCTTCTGATTTAAGCGATGTTGAAGGTCAATATTACCAAGCTGCTGTTGAAGCACT
Organism: uncultured Clostridia bacterium; assembly: GCA_947624765.1. Taxonomy (GTDB): domain Bacteria; phylum Bacillota; class Clostridia; order TANB77; family UBA1234; genus RGIG4465. The sequence continues at coordinate 353 of CANQLS010000040.1, read as the reverse complement.
AGTAGAATTAGGTGTCGTTAATGGATATCCAGATGGCACTTACAAAGCAAACGAAGTAGTAACAAGAGCAGAATTAGCTAAAATGTTAGTTATCTGCTTAGGACAAGGTAACGGAATCAATACGGCTGGATCAGATACACAATTTTCTGATGCTGACAATCAATGGTTCTCTGGATATGTAAACATTGCTACACAATACAATGTTATTGTTGGTTATCCAGATGGAACATTCCGTCCAGATGATACAGTTACGTATGCAGAAGCTGTAACAATGGCATTAAGAGCTTTAGGTTATAAGAATGTAGTAGAATCAGCTGGCACATTCAAGCGGGCAACGTGATCTTCCCGAAATC
>CANQLS010000039.1 GCA_947624765.1 uncultured Clostridia bacterium | reverse complement strand
CAAGTAAGTAATTAACTATAAAGAAGAGGGTTCCATTTAGGATACCCTCTAAAATTTTATAAATCTAATAATTATTTCTTTTGAATTAATGCAGCTAAAGCAACAACAACTATAATAATAACGATAGCGATAACGGCACCAATAATTCTATTAGAAGATTTTCCAGTTTCTTCTGGAGTAGTTGTATCATCAGGAATAGTTGTTGCATCATCAGGGTTAGTATTTGCAGAATCATCAGGGTTTTGTGTATTGTCATCTGAGTCTACTGGTGTTCCTTGAGTGTCATCTGAATCTGATGGTAAAGATGCATTAGGATCTATTTCAGTATCATAACCATCTTCTGCTGGAAGAGCTGGAAGGTTCATATCTTCCTCGTTATTTTGCTCATTTAGATCAGCTTGTTCACCTTCTGCATTTGGATTTGGTGATATTAACATATCATTTTCTGTCGCAAATGCGAAAGATAAACATAATACCATTACCATTGAAACTAAAAATGCTAATTTCTTCATAATAAGTTCCTCCTATTAATAAATTTATTACTAGTGCTTGATTTCACCAGCACGGTTATTATATAATAACAATGTGAGTTTGTCTAGCAAGTCATTAAAATTTTACAAAAAAGACTAGATAAAGCTTGAAAAATAAGACAAAGAGGTTTATTTATGAGATTGAAAAAGGTAAAAAATGCCGATTTATTTGTTAATTTGTCGAATTATGTCGTGAAAAATCCAGAATTATTTAAAGGCAAATGGAGCGATGTTTTTGGAAATAGTAATCCTATTGATATTGAAATAGGATGTGGAAAAGGACAATTTATTATGCAAATGGCAATGAAATATCCAGATAGAAATTTTATTGGTATTGAAATGCAAGATAGTGTGTTGGTTAGAGCAGTGCAAAAATTAGAAAAGTTCGAAGAACCGCTTCTAAACTTAAAACTTTTATCAGTTAATGCAGATAATATACAAGATATTTTTGATAAAGAGATTTCAAAAATATATTTAAATTTTTCAGATCCTTGGCCGAAAAAACGACATAGTAAAAGAAGATTAACAAGTAAGAACTTCTTAGAAAAGTATGATTTAATTTTTGAAAATGAGAAATATATCATTCAGAAAACTGATAATCAAGATTTCTTCAATTTTTCAATTGAAGCATTAAAAGATTACGGCTATACTTTAAAAAATGTTATACAAAATTTGCCGAGTAATGATAGCGTTCAAACAGAGTATGAAGAAAAGTTTAGAAAAAACGGCATGCCGATTTATTATTTAGAGGCAATATACAATTAGCTAAATTTTTTTGTACAAATAATCATATATTTCAATAGGAGATGATGTGAATGAAAATTTTAAAAAATTATGCACAGTCTTTATTGTTACTTTTAGCAATTGTTTTAGGAGGTATATTAGGTGTATTTTATAAAGAACAGGCACTTTTATTAAAACCTATAGGAACGTTGTTTATTAATCTTATTTTTATGATGATTGTTCCATTAATCTTTTTTAGTATTAGTAGTTCTATTACAAAAATGAAACCGAAAAGATTAGGAAAAATTATGCGTTCAGCATTGCTTGTTTTTGTTATTACATCTATTTTTTGTGTTGCAATAGGATTATTAGGTACATATGTTTATAAACCACTAGATGGTATGGATGTTGAAACAATAAAAGATGAAATGCAACTAGAAGATGAAGTTAAAACAGAGACAATGAATCCACTAGAACATTTTGTAAATTCAATTACGACTACAGATTTTTATTTACTATTATCAAAAGATAGTATTTTACCATTGATTATATTTTCAATTTTATTTGGTTTATCTACTGCTTTAACAAATGAAAAATCACAAGCTATGATTAATTTCTTAGAAGCAGGAAATACTGTCATGATGAAAATGATTAGCATGATTATGTATCTTGCACCAATTGGACTTGGTTGTTATTTTGCTGCAACAATTGGAGAATTGGGTGCTAGTTTAATTACTGGATATATTAAAGCATTCTTTGGATATTTGGTTATAGCAATTTTATATTATGTTATAATCTATACATTGCAAGCATGGATTGCTGGTGGCATGAAAGGTGTAAAAGATTATTGGTTACATATTATTACACCATCTCTTACTGCTTTAGGAACTTGTTCAAGTGGAGTTGCTATTCCGTCTAATATTTTGGCAGCGAAGAAGATTGGCGTTCCAGATGATGTAGCAGAAATGGTAATACCACTTGGCACAAATATTCATAAAGAAGGTTCATTAATTGGTTCTGTATTAAAAATTGTATTTTTATTCTGCTTGTTTGGAAGGGATATGACAACACTTCCAGTTATATTATCAATTTTAGGCGGAGCAATTTTAGTAGGATTTTTAATTAGTGCTGTACCAGTAGGCGGTGGGGTTATATCAGAGATGTTAATTTTAACGTTATTTGGTTTTCCAAGTAATGCGGTTGGTATCTTAGCTATTATTGCTACAATTATTGATGCACCAGCTACTGTACTAAATGTAGTAGGCAATACAAGTTGTGCAATGTTAACTGCACGATTAACAGAAGGAAAAGATTGGAATCATTAGAAACTTATAGAGGAGAGCGAGTTTAATGAAAATTTTATTAGCATTACTTACAGTATTACAAAGTTTTTTACCAGCAGTCGAAGTAGTGAATGAAATTGATGTACCAATTGTAATGTATCATCATTTAGAAGAAGATGAAAGCAAGTTAAATGAGTTTATGGTAACGCCAGAAAAATTTAGAACTGATATGGAAAAAATTCAAGAACTAGGATATCAAACAGTATCTTATCGTGAAATTTATGATTTTGTATATGGTAATGGAAAATTACCAGAAAAGCCAATATTAGTTACGTTTGATGATGGCTACGAGAGTAATTATATTTATGCATATCCAGTCTTGAAAGAATTAAAAATGAAAGCTACAATTGCAATAATTGGTGTTACTGTTGGTAAGGATGAGTATATGGGAAAACCAGCTTTCCCACATTTTAGTTATGAGCAAGCAAAAGAAATGCAAGATTCTGGATATATTGAAATTCAAACTCATACATATGATTTGCACAATATTGAAAAACGTACGGGTGTTTTGCCAAATGATAGTGAGGATTTAAGTGTCTATAACCAAATTGTTAGAGAGGATATTACGAAAGCAACGAAAGAGATAGAAGAAAATATTGGTAATGAATGTTTTGTTTTTAGTTATCCATATGGTGCTTACAATGATTTAACAGAGCATATTATGGAAGAGTTAGGTTTTAGCATAACAGTTACAACAGATGCTGGTGTTAATCATTTGGTTAGAGGTGATAAAACCACTCTTCGTAAATTAAAACGCTATATGATTACGAATGACACCGATATTGAAGAGGTACTAAAAAATATTTAGAAAATTTTGAAAAATATATTGACAATTACAGACTACAATTGTAAACTATGATTACAGATTACAATTGTAGTCTTTGTAGATAGTAATATCTACAAAAACAAGTGGGGGGTAAAAATGAATAAGATTTCAGAAGCGGAATTAGAGGTAATGAAAGTTGTTTGGAAACGAAATGAAGTTACATCATTAGAAATTATTGAAGAAGTATCTAGCAAAACTAATTGGAATAAAAATACGATTAAAACATTACTAAGTAGATTAGTTGAAAAGGGTGCAATACAAGTAATGAAAGATAGAGGAAGTCTCTTTGTATATGCACCAAACATTTCAGAGCAAGAGTATAAGAAAAAAGAAAATCAAAATTTTTTAGACAAACTTTATAATGGCTCTGTTAATGATATGCTACTAACATTTGCAAAATCGAAAGCATTAACGAAAAAAGATTTACAAGAATTAATGAAGTTAATTGAGGAGGATAAGTAATGCATGCTTTATTTTATCGATTAATTGCTATGTCAATTTATGCTTCCGTTATAGGCATTTTAATATTGTTTTTTAGAAAAATATTTAAAAAAATACCCATTTCTTACTTTAACGTATTATGGATTTTTGTTATGGTTTTATTATTAATACCTATTCGTTTCCGAAGTAAATTAAGCATTCAAAATTATATTCCAATACCAAAAGAGGTAATTGGAAATTTAGATTTACAAGAAGAATTAATTCATTTTGATGAGGTGCCTAATTATTATAAAGAAAAAGAAACATCTTCAATAAAACCTTTTAATATTTTATTTGGAATATGGATGAGTGTAAGTCTGATTATGATATTAAAAACATTTTTGATTTATTTTTTAGAAATGAAGAAATATCGTATTGGAACTTTACCAAATAAGCAAGTGTATGAAATCTTTTTGTTATGCAAAGAAAAATTGCATATAAAATCAGACGTTATTCCGCTAATACAACAAAAGGTAAAAACCCCTGCTATTTTTGGAGTAATTTCCCCTAAATTGCTCCTAACAGAAGAAATGCAAAATCTGTCCAAAAAAGAATTAGAATATATTTTTACGCATGAATTAATTCATGTAAAGAAGAAAGATACTCTTTGGTATTTTGTATTAAATTTACTAAAATGTATTTATTGGTTTAATCCTTTTATACTTTTCTTGTTTGAAAAGATAAAAGAAGACTTAGAATATGCAACAGATAAGATGACTGTTGATTTATTAGATAATTATAAAGATTATTGCAAACTTTTATTAAAGGTGGCACAGTTTGATGATTTTCAAGTTGTGAATGCAGCAGCTATGTGTCGCGATAAAAAAAGTTTGGAAAGGAGAATTATTATGTTGAAAAATAAAGCGATTATGACTTGCGGTACAACAGTATTATTAATTTTATTAGCAATTACTACATTTTTTATTAGTGCAACACTTGCAACAAATAAATTAGAAGAGAGTTACGAAAAAGAATTATTATCGGAAAATGCTGAAACATTTAGAAATCCTTTTTCAGAGAAATATCAAGTTTCTGCTAATTTTGAGAAAAGAATACATCCAATTACACAAGAAGAATATTTACATGATGGTGTAGATTATTGTGCACCATTAGGAACAGAAGTTTTAGCAATTGGAAGTGGCTTTGTAACTGATACAGGGTTTTCAGGAGAAAAAGGAAATTATGTTGTGATAGAACATGATAAATTTACTAGTGAGTATCGCCATTTATCTAAGATAGATGTTGAAGTTGGCGAAGAAGTATCAATGAGTGATAAACTTGGAGAAGTTGGTAGTACAGGAAAATCAACTGGTGCACATCTTCATTTATCTTTGTATAATGAAGATGGAGAAGCGGTTAATCCGTTGGAATTAATTAATAATTAATAGTTAAGAATAGTAATCTCAAAATAATATCTGAGAAAAACTATTCCATATTCATTAAATATCTACCCTTCGCATATATATTTTGCGAGGGGTGATATTTTATGCTAAAAAATATAATGTGTGCCTGTTTATGCTTTTTATTTTTATTTCCATATTGCATCGTCTTTGCAAATGTTTCTATGCCTGTTTGGAGTGAAGCAAAAGAAACAATGGCGACTATTGCGAATAAAGTAGAATTAGATTTAGATGTAGAAGCGGCTATTTTAATGGAAGAGGAAACGGGAACAATTTTATATACGAAAAATGAACATGAAAAATTAAGACCAGCAAGTGTTACAAAAGTTATGACTCTATTATTAATTATGGAAGCACTTGATGATGGAAGAATATCTTTGACAGATGAAGTACCATGTAGTGAGAAAGCAAGAAAAATGGGTGGTTCACAAATATGGCTCAATGAAACAGAACGTTTAACTGTTCATGAAATGATAAAAGCAATTTGTGTTGTTTCTGCAAATGATTGTACAGTGGCTATGGCAGAGTTTATTGCTGGTAGTGAAGAGGCATTCGTTAATATGATGAATGAAAAAGCTCAAAGCCTTGGAATGCATGATACAACATTTAAAAATTCACATGGTATTGATGAAGATGGTCATTTAACATCTGCATATGATATTGCTATTATGAGTCGTGAGTTGAGTAAAAATCATCCTAAAATTCATGAATATACAAAAATATGGATGGATACGTTACGAGATGGAAAATCGCAATTGGTAAATACTAATAAATTAATTCGATTTTATAGTGGAGCAACAGGTCTTAAAACTGGTTCTACATCACTTGCATTATTTAATTTATCGGCTACCGCAACAAGAAATGATTTAAAATTAATTGCAGTTGTTATGAGAGGTTCAACAAGTGATAAACGTTTTGAAGATGCTAAAAAGTTATTAGATTATGGCTTTGCAAATTATACTTCTATTCAAGTTGCTAAAAAAGGAGACGTTATACAAACAATGGAAATTCCAAAATCAAAGCAAGGAAAAATTGATTTTTTAGTGGAAGAGGATTGTTTTGTATTAGTAGGAAAAACTGATAAAGATAAAATAGAGCAGCAAATTGTTTTGGAAGAAAATATAGAAGCGCCTATAGAATATTTGCAAAAAGTTGGAACAATTTATTATAATTTAAATGGAGCAGAAGTAGGGCAAACTAATTTGGTAGCAAGCAATAAAGTAGAAATAAAAAAATGGGGAAATTTCTTTTGCGATATTTTACTTAAAATTTTTTGTTTAGGAAGATAAAATAAATTTAAGAGAGAAGCGGTTTAATGCTTCTCTCTTTTTTTGTTACAAAATTATTACAAATATTACATTTAAATTAAAAATGATGAGTTTTGTTGAATAAAGTCAAATGCTGTACTATACTTATAATTAAGATTGATTATATGTCGAAGAGGAGTGAATATTATGATGTTAGTAGGGCCAATGAAAAAGAAAGTTGTGATGACTGCTATTATTTCTTTCTTAGTACCAGTTTTGATTTTAGGGATAGTAGTTATTGTAATGTCTTCTAATTATAAGGATCAAATCACAGAGTTAAAAATTCAGAGTGAAGTGATTAATAGGTATGTCTTAAAAAATGATGTTCCATTTAATCATGTCATTACAGCTGAAGATTTAGAGTTAATTGGCGTTAAAGCAGTTAGTGCTCCGACTGATTCTTATGAAGCAAAAGATAAAGAAAAATTAATTGGTAGAAAATTAAAAATATATGCAAAAGCAAAAACTATTCTTACTGAATCAATGTTTTATGCTGAAGATTCAGAACCTACTATGGATCTAAGACTTCAAGAATTTAACATGATTTTATTACCAAGCGATTTAGTTGAAAACGATTATGTTGATGTACGTTTATTATTCCCAACTGGAGAAGATTATAGCGTACTTATTGGTAAAAGAGTAGAACGTTATTCAAATAATACAATTTTCTTGAGGTTAACGGAAGACGAAATTTTAACAATTGGAAGCGCTATTGTAGAGGCTTACATTGTTGACGGAGCAAAATTATATGCAAATAAATATGTGGATCCTTCTACTCAATTGTTTGAGTATAGAGAAGTAGATTATGTGGCAAGATATAATAATGTCGTAAGACAATTGATTGAAGAAAAAACCACTGCTGCAGTTGATGAATTACGTGCAAATTTATTAGCGCAAAATCCAGGAGCAACTGAAGAAGAATTGGAAGCTTTAAATGGACAAGTTTCATATACTGTTGCTGATATTTCAAGAGATGATATTGTTAGACTAGTTGGATTATCTGATGAAGAAGTTAAAGATATTGAATTAGCTATAAACAAAAATGATGAAGAAGTATTAAATATTTATCGTCACAAGAATGTTACAACAAGAAAACATCTTGCAAAAACATATCCTGTTAAAGAAGGAGTATTACGTTTAATTCAATCAAACCCAAATATTTTGCAAGAAGTTAAGAACAACTTCAATACAGATGAAATTTTGGCACAAAGATTACAAATGTTAGATACTTCAATTGATGAAATTAATGGTAATGCTGAAAAAGTAAGAGAAGAACTAGAAGTAGAAATACAAACACAGAAAGAAGAGCGTGTAACATATTTAAAATCATTATTAAATGCTGAGACAACAAAATAAAAGAAAATAAATTGGGAGGTTAGAAATGAAAAGCGTTGGTTTTGTAGGCAAAATGGATAAGACGGATTTAGTGCAATACGTTGCAAAAGTACTTTCTACTATGGGTCAAAAAACGATTTTTGTTGATGCAACTTCTGCACAAAAAACAAGATATACTGTTGATATCATAAATGGCTTAAATGTACAAAATCAATATGTTGTTGAACATGATGGCATTGATATTGCCGTTGGTTTTAATAACATATTAGAGTTAAAAAAATATTTGCTTTCTAAAGGTGAAGATTTCACTGAATATGAGTACGTGCTAATCGACACAGATACTGATGAAATGTGTGAAGAGTATGATTTTAAGAACGCGAATAATCTTTTCTTTGTAACTTCTTTTGATAAAATGCATATAGCAAATGGTATTGACCTTTTAAGATATATATGTGCAGCAAAAAGAAAAGAAAATCCGGAGGCTAAAGTTGATTTGACAAAGATTTTATATTATAGCAATATTAATACTGCTGATATGAATTATGTAGAAAATTTATCGGATAATCTTCCACTTAATTGGCAACATACTATTAATATAGCTTATGATACTGGAGATTTGTCAGTTAATATTCAAAATCAATATGATGCCAAAATTAACTTTAGATATTTAACATCAGAAACTAAAAATGGAGTTATTGATATTGTTAATTTAATAACTGGCGAAGATAAAAACAAACTAAAGAAAGTTTTGAAAAATATTGAGAAAACGGCTAAATTTACTGCGTAGAAAGGGGAATGAATATGCCAATTGTATCATTTTGGAGTACAGTAGAATCTACACAAACTGCGACTACATCAACTATTGTTGCAGCAGCATGTGCTATAGCTGCTAAGAAAAATTATACATCTTTATTAATGCAAACTCATTATCAAAATATGGATCTTGAAACTTCTTTTTTCAATATGGACAAGTTAAGTCAGAAAGGTAACTTAGACATTGCTGATACAGGAATTGATGCTTTGGACAGGCTTTTAAGAAGTAATAAACTAAAGCCGGAAAATATTGCAAATTATGCAAAGCCTATATATAAAGGAAAACTAGAACTTTTATATGGAACATTTAAAAACGATAAAGATTCTTATGACAGAGTTTTAGAGACTATGCCATTAATTACTGATTATTCTAGTAAATTTTATGATTTAGTTTTGGTAGATTTAAACCGTGGATACAACAGTGGTGAGATTAATCAAATTTTGCAACAATCTGATTTAATTGTTTTAACTTTAAGCCAAAAATTGCAAGTACTAAAGAAAATCTTTAAAGATATCGATGAGTTAAAAATATTACAAGAAAAGCCAATTGTTCCGGTTATTGGAAAATATGATAGATTTTCTAAGTATACAAATAAAAATATTGCGAGAACTTTTGGATATAAAAAGCCTATTTATACAATTCCTTATAATACGCAATTTTTTGATGCTTGTAATGATGGAACTGCTTTAGAGTTTTTCTATAAAAATCAAAACGCAGATATAGCTACTGATAGAAATGGTTATTTTATAAATGAAACGCTAAAATTATCTGATGCAATTTTAGCAGTTTTAGATAATAAATTAGCAAAAAGGTAAAGAAGGGAGGATACTCCGAATGTTTGTCAACTATGCGATTATATTTATTTTAATAGCGGGCTTAATAGGATTTTTCATTTATTTATTTACGAAAAAAGATAATGGCAATGAAATACAGACGAATTCTGCAAATAAAGATTATTCTATTGAACAGATGACGGAGTTTATTAAGCGTAGGCTTGATGAAATTACAAGAACAAATCTTTATGATATTGGATTATCCGAGGAAGAACTTCGCAGAAGAAAAAGTAAAAAGTATGAGTTGAAAAAAGCTTTGAAAGGTTGTACATATGGAGATGTTAATGATAAGAAGTATATCAAAGATTTAATTTTTGATTTGTTACATAGAGAGTATGGAGTTAATCAAGTAAATATCACATCGGCAATTGATTTTGATAATCCTGAAAAACTTACTACTATTGATAAATTTGATATTTTACTTTATATGTATAAGCAACAATATGGTTATAATGCTTTAACGGAGTTAATCACAAAATATAACTTAGATGAACTAAAAACTGTATATGGTGCTTCAACACCATCATATGTTATAACTCCTGAAGAAATTGATCAAATTTTTGAGAAAGAATATGATTATTTATCTTTTGAAGATAGATTGAATATTTTATCACAAAGAATTTATCAAAATTACAAAGGCTTTAGTGTTATTGATGAAATTAGAGATATGAATATTGATGGCGTTTCTGGTGGTGTTTCTGGTTTGCCAGAGTCATTTATGTATCAAGTTGCACAATTAGGCGATTATATTAAACAAACTACTGGAAAGACAATTCCAAGGGCATATGACAGTGTATGGATTTTCTTCCGTGGTAAATCAATTCAAATGGCTTGCTTATCATTTGGATCTTATGATGAATTAAAAAGAGTATGTCAAAATATTTATAAATACAATAATCCTGGACAATTATCTGATACAAATGG
>CANQLS010000038.1 GCA_947624765.1 uncultured Clostridia bacterium | reverse complement strand
AAAATTCCACTAATAGAAAAAATCATAGGAAAAATTATCATAAGAACTCCTGAAGCTTGATATGCAAATTTTCTTTTGGGAGTTAGGTTTTCAAAACTATTTTCAATCTTGTAAGCAGATACTTTTAAATTTGAAAGTTCAAAATATCTTTTTTCTTTATCAATTTCAGAAAGAAAATTTAAACCAGACATTTCATCACCAAATTTTGCATTAGTGCTTAATACTTCTTCATTTCCGTCAGTATCTACCACATTAAATGTAATATGTACCACATTGGAATCTGGTAATAAATATTCTCTAAATTTAATAAAGCAAAATATGCTAAGTAAAGAACATATTATAACAATAGTAAATGTTGTTAAAACTATTAAAACAAAATATTTTTTAAGTGGTAAATTTTTAATTTTATTCTTTAATTTTTCCATCTATATCCAACTCCCCAAATAGTTTCAATATATTCTTTATCCGTTATTTCTTTAAATTTAGTACGAATTTTTCTAATATGCTCTTTTACTGTATTGCTATCTCCACTAGCATCATATCCCCATACTAATTCATAAATTCTTTCTTTATCGAAAACTTGACCAATATTTTTAATTAGAAGTTCAATTAAATCAAATTCCTTTTTTGAAAAAATTATCTCTTTATCATTATAAAATATACTTCTTTTTGATAAATTAACAATTAAACCATCTGAAAAAGTGAAGATTGAATTATGCTCAATATTTCTTTCATCACGGCGTAAATGTGCTGCAATTCTTGCAGTCAATTCTTTAAGACTAAAAGGTTTTGTAATATAATCATCTCCACCAAATCCAAAACCATTTATTTTGTCTTGCTCTGTTACTCTAGCAGTTAAAAATATAATAGGGCAAGAAACATGATTTCTTATATTTCTGCAAAGCTCTAAACCATTCGTTCCTGGCATATTTATATCTAATAAAATTAAATTAGGATTATACTTTAACTGCTCCATAGCCATTCCGCTATCATTTGCTATTAAAGTATCATATCCACAGTCTTTTAAGTGAGATGATATAAGTTCTGTTATCATTTCTTCATCATCTATGATTAATATTTTATATCTCATAATTTTATCACCTACACTATTTTACTATATAATTGTCAAATTTTTGTCAAATTATTAGATATTTAAAAAAAGACAGACAAATTCTGCCTTTTAAAATTTATAATTTATTTTCTTTATATTAATCTAAGCAATATTTAAATATGATTAGAAATAAATGCTACCACATCGCTTTCATCTTCATTTAATATAACTTTATCTTCTTCAGTTATCTCCGTAAAATACTTGTTCAATTTTTTGTTTATAGATATTGTATCTAACGGATAACCAATATGCATTTTATTTGATGGCTTGTCTACCATATAAAAATCTTCTTTACTCCATGTATATGTACTTTCCTTTCCATTATTTATAATAGCCATTCCATATACCCATCTACATGTTAATTTGCCATCTGTTCCATACTCTTTAACAAGTTGTATGTAATGTTCTATCATTTCATCATCTGAAAGCCTTTTTCCATCAACTCTTCTAACATACATTCCTGGCTGTTTTTTATCTGGTACATTTTCCAAATACAGATTGTCATCCATAGCAAATACAGGAATATCTACAACTTTAGAATATGCTCTAGCCTTTAATAAAGCATTCTCAATTGCATTTTTTCCATTTTCTTCTACTTCTATTTCTGCATTAATATCTTTAAGCGTAATTACTTCTATTCCTTTTTCTTTTAATCCTTTTGAAAATCTTTTCGCCTTACTAGGATTTCCTGTGGCAAATAATACTTGTTTCATCTTAACCTTCCCCCTATTCCATTTAATATTTTAATTTTATATTGTTTCTTCCTCCAAAAGTATATTTTATTTCCTATATAAGAAAAATGAAAATCTAAAAATCAAAAATTATCTATAACTATTATATAAAAAACATTGCTCGTCGTGAGAATTGATAACTCCTATTGCTTGCAAATAAGAATATATAATTTTGCTTCCAACAAATTTCATTCCTCTTTTTTGCAAATCTTTTGACAATTCATCAGATAATTGATTTGTTACTTTATTTGTTTCGTAAATAATTTTATCTTTTGTGAATGTTTTTAAATAGTTATAAAATGAACCATATTCAAGTTGTATTTGTTTAAAAATTTTACTATTATTAATAGTAGCATTAATTTTTAATTTATTTCTAATAATTTTTTCATTTGACAATAATTGTTTTATTTTTGCATCACTATAATGACATATTTTATCAATATCAAAGTTGTCGAATGCTTCTCTAAAATCTTCTCTTTTGTTTAGTACACATTCCCACGAAAGACCTGCTTGAAACGATTCTAATATCAACATTTCAAACAAATATTGCTCATCAAAATTTGGCTTTCCCCACTCATTATCGTGATACTCTATGTACTTAAGATTATTCAAATTACACCACTTACATCTATTCATAATTTTTGGAATAGTTCTTAAATACTCATATATTTTTTCACTATTTTTCATAGCACTACCTTTTTTCAAATTTTATTGTTATATCTTCACTTCCCAAATCTGGCAAATCTTCAACATGTCCTATTTTTGTATAACTATACGAAGTGTCAAAAGATTTATAAAATACTACAATACAATTATCTCCATATAGCATTATATCACCTTTTTCAATATGATTTGGACTATATGAATTGGTTGGTAATGAACTGTCTAAGTATATATACTTTTCATTACCATTCAATTCTTTCATATTATACTCCTGAGGCAACATATCAAAAAAGCTTTGTGCTGTTTCATTATTTTCTAATACTGCTGTATATGTTTTTTCATTTATAGTTAAATTTATACTTGAATCCATTTTTATCTCACTTTCTGTACTATTACTCTCTATATTAACATTCCCAACATATTCACTTCCTGTGTTGCTTCTTTCTAGTTTGTAAAAATTACTACGCCATATAAAAATCCCAATGCCAAATATACAGGCAATTAGAATACAGATAGTTATAATTTTCTTCATCATACCACTCCTGCCAATAAATAATATTATTCTGATTAGTCATTATCTCTTACACTCTTAATATATTCTCCTATACAAATTATAACTTATCATATTCTTCATCTGTTACAATTTCCTATGAAATACTTTGCAAAATTTACATTTGGTTCTCCCATTCCAAATGCACCGCCATGAATTTCTCCAATATTTTTATTTTCTTCTTTTTCCATTATGTATCTGCCTTTCTTATTATTTACTGTTTTATTATACCATATTATAAATAATATTTGAATTTTTTACATAAAATTATAATTTTTCATCACTTATACTAGCCTCTATATTCTCTATTCTCTTAATCTCGCTAGTAAGAAGTATTGCACCAGTAATAAATGATAAAACATCTGCAATTATTGCACTCCACAACATTGTTACTACACTGTGGCTCACATTTGCTATTACTATGATTGCAGGCACAAAAAATATAACATCTCTAGCTAATGCTAACAATGTAGATTTCAATCCTGAGCCCATTGATTGCAATAATATAGACATGGATTTAATTAAACATGTAAGTATGATTCCGCCTAAGAATATATTTAAACAATATTTAGCATATTCTAAATATTCCACAGAATTGCCACTGCCAAATATATTAATAATAAACGTTGGGAATAATTCAAATAATATAAATGCTATAAATCCAATAATAGAATTAATTATTAAAATATACTTAATCGTTTCCTTTACCCTTTTTATATTACCCGCTCCTATATTATATCCTATAATTGGCATTCCGCCTAATGATACGCCTATAACAATAGATACAACTATTCCAAAAACTTTCATGCATATTCCAATAACTGCAAGTGGTGTTACTACTCCATAGGCTATACCAGTGGAAGCTATTGTCATATATCCATATTTTCCTACTAAGTTATTTGCAACTGCGATTATAATTACAATAGCAAGTTGAGTAATTAACGAAGCAGACCCCAAAGAAATTATCTTTTTACAAATTTCTTTATTTAATTTAATCGATTCTTTATTTATTTTAAATGATTTTGGCTTTAATAAATATAAAGCGCTTACTATAAAAGTCAATATTTGACCAATAATTGTCGCTATCGCTGCTCCTTTAACACTCATTTTAAACACAAATATAAATATCGGATCTAAAATAATATTGGAAACTGCTCCAATAATTGTTGCAATCATTGCATATTTAGGACTACCATCACTTCTAATAGAAGCATTTAATCCTTGACCAATTATATAAAAAGGTAATCCATAACAAATAATTCTTAAATAATCTTTTGCATATTGATAACATTCTACTTCACTTGGATCAGCACCAAATAATGCTAATATTTGCTTGCTAAAAGCCAAGCCAATAACAGTTAATATAATTGATATAAAGATTAAAAATATTAAACCATTTCCAATTGACTTATTTGTTTTTTCTTTATCATTTGCTCCTAACGATAAATTAAATAATGCTGCTGCTCCATCTCCAATTAATAATGCAAAAGCAAGTGATATTACAGTAAATGGATAAACAATATTAGTTGCTGCATTTCCAAAAGTTCCAGCCTCACTCCAGCCTATAAATATTTGGTCAACAATATTATACAGTGCTGCAACAACCATACTAATAACACATGGTATTGCAAATTTCTTAATTAATTTAGAAATCTTTTCTTTACCTAAATCTAATTTTTCCATAATTAATCTCATTCCTTTCATAGAAGTATAAACTTCGTCGCAAAAAAATTGATACAATTTCTAAGCGTATAAATATAACACCGAATTTACCTAATTATCTTTCAACCTTATACTTCTTATTAATTATTTTTGAGCACAAAAATACGTAAGTCCTTATCAATTGGACTTACGCATAATTTGCTACTCATTGTTTATAGACTATTATATTTCTCTCAACAAGCTTTATTATAACATAATTTTATTTTTAGTGTAAGTATAAATTTAAATTAATAATTAAATTAGTTATTGGATAACACTTTTTTACTATTTATAAATTTAATTACTAGCCCTAGCATATCCTGTTTTCTTTATAATTTCTTGACCTTCATCAGATAATATCCAATTAATTAATTTATTTATACATTTCAATTTTATCATATCAAAATCTTTATACTACATTGATTATAAAAACTCATAAGCATTAACGATATAATATATTTATTTTTGCTTTTAAACTCATAGAATTTTTAATCACAATAAAACCTCCATGTATTTCTTTAATACATTTTCTTGTTTAAAAATTTTTGCATATTTACTTAATTTTACTAAATTTTTATCTTTTCTCTTTATATACTCATTCATTGCCATATTAAAAATTTGTATATCAATTTTATTTCGATTACGCAATAAATCTATAATTGTTCTCTCCAAATCATATAATATAATCGATGTTCCGTCTTGAATTTTTAAAGCAGTCTTTCCAATTTCAAAATAATCTTTTTTTATATAGTGTGGATTAATGACCTCATTATTTACCCTAATATTACTTTGAAATGTTAAATCATATTTTAACGGTGTTCTATCTGTCAAATGATAAAAATATAGTGCTGTATTATGAGAGTATATTCCAGTTTTATATTTTTGCTGAAGTAAAAAGAATTCATTAAGACTTTTTCCTTTTTTCACATATACTCCACGTTCTTTCCTTTCTATATAGTCGCAATCGCACAATAACTTAATATACTGCTTGTGGATATTAAGTTTTTTCGCATCACTCGACAACAAAATTCCGTTATTTTTTTCCATAAAATTTTTTAAAATTTTTAAATTATCCATTTTGACCTCCATATACATATTATATTCAAAATGTATATGAAAGTCAATTAAAATACTAATATTTAGATTATTTTTAAATTTTATTACGAATTGGATATATTTGGCAAACAAATGATTTATAAATATTCTCTCATACATAAATATACCATATCGTCATGATTGCAAAGTCTGCAAACATATGAATTATCCAAGATGGATAAATGCTTTTGTTTTTATCATCTACATAATCAAAAATCAAACCACCAATAGCTAATCCAATTAAAGTTAAAGTAAGTAAAAGCGGAGGAAAAGATGAACCTAACATTGCTATATGATAAATAGAAAAACAAATAGAACTAAATAGATAGGCAACTATCTTCTTTACATATTTTGATAATTGAATAAAAGAAATATATCTAAACAAAAATTCTTCTAAAAAAGAATTACAAAAAGAAATATATAACGCAATAAAAACGAATTGACTAGAAGATGCTTTTTGGTCAGCAGAAAGAGAATTTACTAATGAAGAATAATCAAAAATATTTCTTGTGAAAAAATAAGCTCCAATTATTATCATATATATAAAAACGCCCAGCGATAATAGTTTAATAATACTCTTCTTGTTTAATGAAAAAGATTTATCAAATATTTTTATATTCAATAACTTAAAATATAAAAATGGTAATAACAAAAATACTATAACTTTTATTATAGACTTAACAAAATAAACAGGTTCAATTACTGTTTCAACAAACGACATAATAATGCAACATATAATAACTATAGAGATTATACTTACTATTTCTTTTTTACTACCTTTCATATTCTAACCTCCAAAACTATTTATCAAATAAATTTTTATTATATTTCCATATTATCGTTTTTAAAACTAAATCATCAATTTGCTTTTCGGCTAATAAGCCATCATCTAATGCATTTTTTATTTGTTTAATAGCTGCTTCATAATCAGATGTTATAATCAAATTATTTCCACTTTCCACTGCTTTAATATAAGCATCTTTTATTTTTGATACCGCACCCATCGATAAATCATCTGTAATAATAACTCCATCAAAATTTAAATAATCTCTCAAAAGATTGTGTACTTCTTTCGATATAGATGCTGGATTTTCTTTATCAATACATTCAATAATATTATGACTAATTAAAACCGCTTCTGCTCCTGTTTCTATTCCAGCTTCAAACGGTGGTAACGCTTGTTCAATAATTTCCTCATAAGTTCTAGTATCATTCGAACTTCCCTTATGAGTATCATCATTATGACCATAACCTGGAAAATGTTTTAATGCATATGATACGCCTGTATTTTTACTCGCTTCTATAACAGTTTTTGCAAATATCTGTGTTAGTTCTACTCCTTGCTTCAAAGTTCTTGCATACATATAATCAGAAGGATTAGAGACATCTACAACAGGTGCCAAATTCAAATTAATTCCAAGTTCATATAATAGATTAGATTTTTCTATAGTATCTTGCCTAATTAATTCAAATCCGCCTTCTTCATAAAGATTACTTGGCGATTTAAATTTTTCCTTTGCTAAATTTTTATTGCTACTAACTCTAACAACTGGTCCGCCCTCTTCATCAACTGCTATTATCAATGGAGTTTTAGAAGCATTTTGTACTTCATTAATCATACTAATAACTTGCTCTTTAGTTTTTCCTTTAAAATCTTTTTCAAAAAATAAATATCCTCCAAAATTATTTTCGCTTACAATTTTTACTGCATCATTCGTTGGAAACCTAACTAAGAATAATTGTCCTATCTTTTCTTCCAGTGTCATTCGAACTAAATATTCTTCTGCCTTTGTATGCAATATTTCTTCCTGCGTCAACTCTTCTTCTCTATCGCTTTCTGGCAATCGATAACCATCTTCTCCCTTGCTGACGGAATATTCCGTGATTGTTTCTTTTGTCGTGTTCGTATACGCCCTAAAATTGTCTACATTCGCTTCTATAGCACTATAATGATAATAACGAATAAACCAATTTCTATATTCTTCTCGTAAATCATCCATGATTTTAGACTGGAAGCTACGATCTGCTTGATATAAACTTTCTGTTACCTTCACAGAAACAATGTCTGAACGCTCTCCCTCTCCATAATAGAGATTCGAAAGGATAGAAAGGACATAAAATTGATTCGGATTCTCTTGCGCTATTTTCTGATACGCATTCACTTTCCCTTGAGATTCTTCTTGTAATCTTTTTGCCAGCTGATTTACCGAATCTACAGAAGTATAATTTTCAGGTCGTTCAGAATCTACGATGGTGATTTCGTAAAATAAATTATCTTCTAAAAATCCATACTCTTGTGAAAACAAATGATTATAAACTGTTTCTTCTCCTAAAATACTAACGATTGCTGCGCAAGTCCACAAATTCTTTCTTCCTACATCATCATTTTCATAAAGACTTTCCGCCGTTAGATATTTATCATAGATAACAATTTCATCTGCATGCTCTTGGAATGAAAAGCTCCCACAATTTTCTATATATAAATATTGCGGCGTAAAGTAAAATTGACGCATTCCCTCTTCTAACACTTTTTTCATTTCCTTTTGGATATCATATTCCGAATAATCTGGTACATAGTCATGATAAGTATATTCTATTTTTTGAGTTTCCTGATTATAACGAGTAAATTCTTTCTCTAGCCATGTTCCACTTTCTTTGTCAAAAAATACATCATTCCCTTCTTCCATATCATAGGCTAAATCTTCCTTATATTTTCGATAATAGATTTCTCTCATCACATCCTTGACATCTGTTCCTTTTTTCAACAAATCTGTCACCGTTAATTTTTCTCCATGAATTAATTCATAGTTAAAATAAAGTGATTCAAATTGCTGTTGTCCATTTTCCACATAATCGATAGTATAAATCAGTGATATCACATTTGCAAAACTCGTATACGGCAAACTAGGGCTATGAGATTGAATCTGAATGGAAGGATTCTTTTGTAATTCCATCACTCTTGCGCGAATGGTTTCTGCTATATCTTGATTGACTTTATTTTCAACTTCTTTATTTTTTAATCCTCTTATTTGCGGAATTTCCAAGGACTTTTCTAAATCATCATTTCCATCTAGTATCTCAAAAATGATATCATTTTCTTGAAAAGTTCCATATAAATTAAGTGTTTTTTCTGCTTCCTGATTTTCACTTTCTTCTTTTTCCTCACGGAAAAAAGAGGAAGTATGCTGATTATGAATACAGATTGCCGTTACCGAAAAGGAAAAGACTGCGAATAGCAAAACTATTCCTATTATTTTTTTCATTATCGCACCCGCTTTCTCTTATCAATCCGCTTTTAATGGAACATACCCTGCTGCCTCTATGACTTTTCTTCCTCTTTCTGACAACACATAATCTACCCATTTTCTGACAGAACTATTTTCTGGTTCGTCTTTTCTAAATACGATATATCCATTCGTATAAAGTGGATATGATCCATCTTGAATCGTTTCTATGGTTGGTTGAATACCATTAATCCCCAAGATTTGAATCGTGTCTTTACGATACATCGTATTTACATAGTAATAATAGGTATATCCAATTGCATTAGCAGCATTATCATATTCTGCTACAGCATCAATTAATTCTCCCATTTCCAGCTGGATTTGCATTTTAGGAGCAGACATTAAAGTTTCATCTTTCATTACCAAGGATAACATCGCCGTTTGGCTTCCACTTCCATTTGGTCTTTGATAAGGAATGATTTCCGCATCTTCTCCTCCCACTTCTTTCCAGTTCGTGATTTTTCCTTGATAGATTTGAATTACCTCATCTAACGTTAATTCTTTGACTGGATTTTTGGTATTAACAATAAATACAAACGCGCTACTCGTCGCCGGAATAATCTCTAATTCAACCCCTTTTGATTGGGCATACTCTAAATCCTCTTGCGATGCTTCTGCCACAAAAATCACGTCAACGGTTCCATCGATTAAGTTTTGATACACATCACTGGTACGCGTTTTGGTATATTTAAAATTTAATTCACTCTCTGGAATTCCTAAAAAATCTGCCGCAATGCTATCAACTAATGGATGAATGGCAAGAGAAGCATCTACTTTAGGATAATTCTCTAATGTAAAAATAGGTTCATTTTTCACTTCTGTATTACTATTTTCTGAATCGGATGATTTCGCATCTTTGGTAGCTATGGTATACCAACATACACAAGTAGCTACAATACCGATCATCAAAAATAGGGTTATTACTACTGATAAACTTTTTTTCATTTTCTTCCTCCTTGTTTTATTTTTATTTTAATATATAGTCCACTAATTATCAATAAAAATTAATTCTTTGAAAATGAAGCAGAAAGACATTTCGGGCGCCCAATGAGCGCCCCTACAAGCTCCTTATGCAATAGAAATATTTTTAAAATAATGGTGGCCATTGGCCACCATTATACTCCTCACTCTATGGTAAATATGGATATTCTTGTGTTTGCCATTCTTCGTAACCTTGCTCGTCTTCTAGGTATTCATGTCTTGTTGCTGCTTCCAATATCTCATAGTATGCCCAGTGATTTCTCTCTAAATCTACAAATGGAATATTATGAATAGCATCTTCGTCTGCTTCTCTTTCTAACATTCTGTTGATGGCTGTTACAGTTTCTGCTCTGGTAATATTGGCATCTGCTTTAAAGCTTCCGTCTTCATATCCTATCATCCAACCATTCTTTGTTACCTTATCAATTGCTTCTTTTG
>CANQLS010000037.1 GCA_947624765.1 uncultured Clostridia bacterium | reverse complement strand
TCCAGAATCTTCTTTTTTAACTAAAACAAATGTGTGTGTGTGTGTGTGTGTGTAGAACCGCAACGGTTTCAAGGTTTCTCTTTCTCATTTTTCTCTCCTCTTTTTCTCATCTTTAGAATTATTGTATCATCTTAATATCAAACTGTATTTCGATTTTCATTTCTTGTTTATTATTTCCTTATACATTAACCTATTTTTATATTATATTTTTCACACCATTCTCTAAATACAAAATTATAATAATCAGAGGCGTAAACACGATATTCATCATATAAATTATACTTTTTTAAACATTCATAAAATTTATCCATATAATCATGATTTCTTAAAATATAAAATAATTCTTTCCTTGCCTCTTTATTATCGTATATATTATGAGTAAATTCAGACATAATACTCTTATGATTAATAAAATCATAATCAGGCAAAGGGTATATATTCAAAGATTCTTTACTTGGTAATTTTTCATAATCCTCTTCTGTAGGATTTTCAGGCAAAAACTTTTTAAAATAATCCATTAGATTTACGATTTCCAAGGTATCAGTTTTCAAAAAAATACATTCTCTATAATGTATCTCCATAAGAACATCCGCAATTGTACATTTTACTTTTTCCAAACTATTTTCCTCCTTATATTTCTAACGCTGTTCTTATTGTATCAACAATTGATGATTTGTACAATATCTAAATCGAAATTTTTTGCACTTATTGTAAAGTTCTTGTTCGTTTTAAACAAGAAATCTCTTTTTCGTATTTTTCATCAAATACTCAATCGATTTCCGCATTTGCTTGCCACTTCAAGATTGGAAATCCGTTATTCATTTGGCTATTATCTTTTTGCCAAAAGTCTGTATAACCTTCTATATTCGTTGTATTTAAAACATTCAAAAATTCATCACTTATCATTTCTTCTTTCGTTTTGGAACTACTTAAATCATCTACATGCTTTATATCAGATGCTATCATCTTTTCTGCTGTTCCTTCTAAATAAAAAATCTTCACAACATCCGTACCGCTATAATTAAAATATCCTCCCAAAGATTCACATGTTCCTACACTATAAGAATTATATAATTTATTCTGATTAGCATAAATTAATCCATATTTGGTTTGACCCACATTATAACAATTAATAACGGTTCCCTTATTATTTCCCGTTATTCCACATAATACATTTCCTGCATTATAACAACCTGCTATTACACATTGCACACCATCGTTATTGCCAATAATACCTCCACAATAACCACCACCACCAACGCTAGGGACAGAAGTTAAAGTTCCGTAATTGCTACAATTTAAAATTGTTTCGATACTGTCATTCTCATAACCCACAATTCCACCCACGTATGCTGGAGCGCTAATATTGCAATAATTATGACAATTTTCTATTCTTCCTGTATGGTTTCCTCCCGACGTAATAACACCAACAACACCGCCAACAGTACTGTATTTATCCGATTTTAATTCTCCACTAATAGTTAAATTTTTAATGATAGTATCTGTATTCATACTTTTCATGAAACCAAAGTTACTAGTAATAGCATTTTCATAAATATTTTTGATCGCGTTATTTTTTCCATCAAATTTTCCATAAAATGAATTGATTGGGCGAAAACCTATGCAACCTTCCTCTGTTTTTGTTAATTCTGTTTGCAAATTTTCTGCTATGGTATCTTGATTCAAATCTCCATATTTTTCAGTTGTATAGTCATAATAAGAAAATATCGATTGAAAATCTAGTGTCCTTGCTAATTCTACATATTTCCCATTAAAATTACTCGACCTTAATCCTAAACTACTATTGCCACCATTGGTCATGATAGAAAATGCTACCAAATCTTCGATACAAGTAATTTGATATGGCTTTGCTTCAGTGCCATCATATTTTCCACCTTTAGTTAAATCTCCTGCATATTCATCTACTATTTTTTCAATTGGTCCTTCGACAGCGCCATCTTTACCAACTAAATAATAGCGTTCGCTGGCTTGAAATTGTACAGCGATTTTATCACTATCAGTAAATACATTTGTTTTTCCTGTTCCAACAAAAGCATCTAATGCTTTGCCTAATGTTTCCTCTTGAAAACCATTTATCTCTCTTTTCGCTTGTACTGTGGCCGCACTGACCCATTCTTTTTCTGTTGCAATTTCTTGTGCTATCTTCGCTTCTATTGCTTTCTCAATTACACCATTTACACCGAAAATTGTAATTACTGCTAATATTATTATTACTATTATTGTTATAATTAAGGCAATCAATGAAATTCCTTTTTTCATGTATTTTTCTCCTCCTCTATGGCGGCCACTGGCCGCCGCTACACGTTTTTTCTCCAGTTTCAAACAGACGACAAAAAAACATAGGAAAACAATAAATAGAAAAGGTATACCGAAATAGTTAGGTACCGAATTATAATTAATACCAACTATTCAACATTAACTATTCATTATTTACTATGTTCTTAATAAGTTTTATTCCGAATTATTAATTTTAATTAAAACAAATGTGTGTGTGTGTGTGTGTGTAGAGCTGCAATGGTTTCAGCGTTTCTCATTTGCCTCTTCTCTCCTTCATTTCCAAAATTTCTATCATTATTATATCAATTTGAATTGGTAATGACAAGAGAAAAATTTCAAAACACGCATCACACAAGAATTATTTCTGAAGCTAAATAGAATTCTTATCAATTACTCATTACTATATTTCAAAACTGGATATCCTGTTTTTTCGTCTAGCTTCCAAGATAATAATTCTACAAAGTTTTCTTCTTCTCCATGTTCTGTATTATAACTTGCAACATAATTATTTAAAATATCTACAAAGTTTTGACTTTTGATAAATGATAATGGATACGCAGTTGAATTAATGGATTGAACTTTTGAATAACCACAAATAGGTATTTCATTAACTTCAGCCCAATAACAATTTTCAATATATGTATTATCTCTGCCATACCCCGAAATTTCACCCTTATAAGTTCCATTAACAAGTTCTCCAACTGAATAAGAATTTATAATTTTTACATTATCTACTGAAGAATTACCAATGATTCCTCCACAAAAGTATCCTTGAACTTTCCCAAAATTGCAACAATTAATTTGTGTTTTAGTACCACCAAGACAACCTCCTATTACTCCACCTGCATAACCATTAGTTCCATTTGCAATCACATCTGCATAATTCACATTATCTGAAATATCTAGACTGTAGTAATAATTTACGCCTACTATACCGCCGACATAATGGTCGCCAATCACTTTTGCATAATTAACACATCTGTTGACACTTCCTCTTGCTGCAATACCACCAACATACTGCTTTCCTTCTACTTTTCCATAATTTTGAGAGTTTCTCACAGATCCTTCAACATTAATTCCTCCAACTCCATCGGTCCCTGTAATAGTTCCGTAATTTTGACAATTTATTACCTTTGCTATATGACTAATACCGGAAACTTCAGCAGTGCCTTTAATCATTCCATAATTTTGGCAATCTTCAATTACGCCTCTACCATTAATTCCAAAAACATATTGTCCACCTTCTATATTGCCATAATTTTGGCTATGAATCACTTGAGTATCAGTCTTATTGGTATTATTTAATCCTCCTACTGAACCCTTTGCCTTGATATTAACCTTTGAAATGCAATTTTCAACCAAAAACGCATCCATGGCAATTCCACCAGCTGTGTTATCACTTATTATTTCTCCTGTCACTTCTAAATTTTTTACGCAAAGATTAGTAGTCATATGACCACAAAAAAGTCCACTCCTATCAGTTACATTCTCAAACAAGTTTAAAATGGCATTACCCTTGCCATCAAAAGTCCCATAAAAAACAATAGGTGTAAAACCGATACAACCATCCTCTGTTTTTGTTAATTCTGTTTGCAAATTTTCTGCTATGGTATCTTGATTCAAATCTCCATATTTTTCAGTTGTATAGTCATAATAAGAAAATATCGATTGAAAATCTAGTGTCCTTGCTAATTCTACATATTTCCCATTAAAATTACTCGACCTTAATCCTAAACTACTATTGCCACCATTGGTCATGATAGAAAATGCTACCAAATCTTCGATACAAGTAATTTGATATGGCTTTGCTTCAGTGCCATCATATTTTCCACCTTTAGTTAAATCTCCTGCATATTCATCTACTATTTTTTCAATTGGTCCTTCGACAGCGCCATCTTTACCAACTAAATAATAGCGTTCGCTGGCTTGAAATTGTACAGCGATTTTATCACTATCAGTAAATACATTTGTTTTTCCTGTTCCAACAAAAGCATCTAATGCTTTGCCTAATGTTTCCTCTTGAAAACCATTTATCTCTCTTTTCGCTTGTACTGTGGCCGCACTGACCCATTCTTTTTCTGTTGCAATTTCTTGTGCTATCTTCGCTTCTATTGCTTTCTCAATTACACCATTTACACCGAAAATTGTAATTACTGCTAATATTATTATTACTATTATTGTTATAATTAAGGCAATCAATGAAATTCCTTTTTTCATGTATTTTTCTCCTCCTCTATGGCGGCCACTGGCCGCCGCTACACGTTTTTTCTCCAGTTTCAAACAGACGACAAAAAAACATAGGAAAACAATAAATAGAAAAGGTATACCGAAATAGTTAGGTACCGAATTATAATTAATACCAACTATTCAACATTAACTATTCATTATTTACTATGTTCTTAATAAGTTTTATTCCGAATTATTAATTTTAATTAAAACAAATGTGTGTGTGTGTGTGTAGAGCTGCAATGGTTTCAGCGTTTCTCATTTGCATTTTTTCTCTCCTTCTTTTATTTTATGAAATAATTGTATCAATAACAAAATAAAATATCAAGAAAAAGTTTTATAAAATAAGTCCTTTTCGATGTATTTCAAAGTCTTCCATGTTTTTGCCTAATTCATTATTAATTAATTCCACTACTAAATTAGGATTTAGATTTTTTTCACTTCCAGCAAGGCAATGGATAGTACAACGTACTGTACAATAATTCACAATTTCATTTTTTACATTTAATATCATTTCTTTAATATCTACTTGTTCCTGCCTTTTGTTTTTGGTTTGTTTTTCTATTAATAAATTTGGTTTTTCAAAAAGAGTGTTTAATCTATTAACTATTTCTTCTGCATTCTCATTTGTCAAGAGAATGCTAATTTCATAAATTGCTTCTTTCACTAAAGACATTAAACTTTTGCTCTCTTCTATTTTAGTAGCACTAACAATACGAAATCCCTCTGGTAATACTTCATTTAATTCTTTCACTATTTCTACAGGTTCTATATCTGCATCATCTTGTAATTCTAAATCTACATATTCGCATTCGCTTGTAACACCTACGCCAAGTGGCAATGCAAAAGATAATTGTACTCTTGGATTAAATCCTCCAGAATATTTTACTGGTAAATTTGTTCTTTTAATACATCTTGTAAAAGTTCTCATAGTATCTAAATGACCTATATATTTTACTTCATCTCTTTTTTCATATCGCATACGACAAATCATATTTTTCTCCTATCTGACTGGACAATCTTGAATGCCACATCCATTACATTTTACTCTACAATTTGGTGTTACTTTTTCATCTAATGCATTTTGATATTCACGTTTTAAAAATTTATCTGATACCATAATATCAATATTGCTCCATGGCAATACTTCATCTAAATCCATTTTTCTTTCAGTATAATAACGAATATCTAAATTGCTTTTTTCAAATGCTTGTAACCATTTTTCATAATTAAAGAATTCACCCCAGCTATCGAATTTACAGCCTAATTTCCAAGCATTTTGTAATACTTCGCATTGTCTTCTATCTCCTTTTGCGAGAGCGGCTTCTATAACACTAATTTCTGGTTCGTGCCAACTAAATTTAACTGCTTTGTTTGTTAAATGCTTTTTCAAATAATCTTGTTTTTTCTTAATAGTTTCTATATCGTTTTGTCCACACCATTGAAATGGTGTAAATGGTTTTGGCACAAATGTAGAGGCACTAACAGTAATAGAAAGTCCTTTCGTTCTTTCTTTTTTAGGAATTGCATAATATACTTCTACAATTTTATCTGCTAAATCTACAATGCCTTGCAAATCTTCTTCTGTTTCGGTTGGAAGTCCAATCATGAAATACAATTTAATTGTGTTCCAGCCGCTTCTGAATGCTAAATCACAACCATGCAAAATATCTTCTTCAGTAATTCCTTTATTAATTACATCTCGCAAACGTTGTGTACCAGCCTCTGGTGCAAATGTAAGACCGCTTTTTCTAACTTGATTAACTTCATCTAATAATTTTAAACTAACAGAATCTATGCGAAGTGATGGTAATGATAAATTTACATTTTTAGGCTTCATTGTTTTAATTAGTTCGCCTGCTAATTCATGAAAATGTGTATAATCACTTGTGCTAAGCGAGGTTAAAGAAATTTCTTCATATCCTGTATTTTGAATAAGTACATTTGCAGTTTGCTCTAATTTTTCCTTGCTTTTTTCTCTCACAGGGCGATAAATATATCCCGCTTGGCAAAATCTACAACCACGAATACAACCGCGAAACATTTCTAACATAGGACGGTCATGTACTACTTTTAGATAGGGTACTAACCATTTTTCAGGATATGTTAATGTATCTAAATTTTTTATAATTCTTTTTGTAATTTTATTTTTGGCATGAATGTTTAATATTTTATACTCTTTTATTTTTCCGTCATCTTGATAAACTGGCTCATAAAACGAAGGTACATAAACTCCTTCTAATTCTGATACCATTTCCAAAAATTCTTTTCTGCTTTTATTTTCTTCTTTCCATTTTATATATAAATCATTAATTTCCATATTTACTTCTTCGCCTTCTCCCATTACGAAGAAATCGAAGAAGTCTGCTAATGGTTCGGGATTATATGCACAAGGACCACCTGCCATAACAAATGGCATACCATCTTTTCTATCTTTAGATAATAACGGAATGCCTGCTAAATCAAGCATATTCAAGATGTTGGTATAACTCATCTCATATTGAAGTGTAAAACCAATTAAATCAAAATTTCTAATTTCATCTTTACTCTCTAATGCAAATAATTTTATATCATGCTCTCGCATTTGTTTTTCCATATCTACCCAAGGTGCAAAAACTCTTTCACAATAAGTATCTTCACGGCGATTATATAAATCATATAATATGCGAAGCCCTAAGTGCGACATACCTATCTCATAGACATCTGGGAAGCAAAATGCATAACGGATTTTAACTTTACTAGGATCCTTTTTACACATATTAATTTCTTCACCAGTATAACGAATTGGCTTCTCTACAACTTTCAAAATATTTTTCATATTACTTTACCTTTCTTACAATATAGCCATTTTTAACGTCAATTGGAAATTTCAATTTTACTTTTTGTTCTTTTACACCAGGATTTACGCAGTCTATTTCTTCACCCGTTTCTACATCATATAATTTTTCAATTTGAAATGAACAAGGCTTTAGCTGCTCTGGTGTTATAACTTCTAGAGTATCTCCCACAGATAATTTATTTCTAATTTCCATTGTTGTAATTCCATTTAAATCTGTAGAAAGAATAATTCCTCCAAATTCATAATCAGGATTAATTTGCTTACCCTCATAATCTTGAATATCTGGATTATATTTTTGATTAAAATAAAAAGTAGTTAATCCTCTAGTACGTGCTTTGTCTAATTCTTTCATATATTTTTCCGAATCCCAATTATTTGGATTTTCTACATAATCATCTATTGCATGGCGATACGCATGAATAACTGTAGCTAAATAATATTCTGTTTTTAATCTTCCTTCTATTTTTAAACTATCTACGCCTAAATCAAATACACTCGGAAGTTCTTTTAACAAACATAAATCTTTAGAAGAAAAAATGTATGTACCTTTTTCATCATATTCTACTGGCATCATTTCTCCCGGCTTGTTTTTTTCTTCTGCATACAAGTTATACGCCCATCTACAAGGTTGTGCACAATCTCCATGATTTGCATTTCTTCCAGCTAAATAATCACTTAGATAACACCTTCCAGAATAACTATAGCAAATTGCACCATGTATAAACATTTCAATCTCTAATCCATTTGGTTTATTTTTTGTAATATACTCGATTTCATCTTTGCTTAACTCTCTTGCCAAAATAATTCTATTAGCACCATTTTTATACCAAAAATGGCAAGCATGCAAACTCACTACATTAGCTTGCGTGCTAATATGCAACTCCGCATTTGGTGCATACTCTTTTACTACTTCTGCAATACCACCATCAGCAACAATAATACCATCCACGCCAATTTCATCTAAATACTGTGCTTCTTCCTGCACCAATTCATATTCATTATCTCTCGCATACACATTCATAGCAACATATACTTTCTTATTCAAAGAATGTGCTAATTTCACAGTATTAACTAAATCATCAAATTCCATTGATGTTCTCGTGCGAAGTGATAATTTTGAAGTACCAGCATAAACAGCATCTGCTCCATACATAAAAGCAACTTTTGCTTTTTCAAAACTACCTGCTGGTGCTAATAATACAGGTTTTTTCATAATATTTTCTTTCCTTTCATAATTTTTTACTTACAGTCAAGCCGTCTCCAATATCGATTAACTCTGATTTTAAATCTTTATTTTCTAAAACAATATCAATAAAATTTCTTAATTTATTTACTGCTGTACGTTGCTTATGTTTATTATAATCACTTTGTACCATACCCTTATATAAAACATTATCAGCTATAATATATCCTCCAGTCTTGCATAAGCGTAAAGCTTGCTCGAAAAATTCTATATATTTTCCCTTAGCTGCATCTATAAAAACAACGTCATATTCCTCATGTAAATACGGAAGGATTTCTAAAGCATCTCCTTCTAATACTCGTATTTTATCTGTTACCTCTACTTTTTCTATATTTTCTAATGCTTCTTGCACTCTTAAACTTTCAATTTCAATCGTATCAATTCGCCCATCTTCAGCTAAATACTGAGAAAAGCATATAGCAGAATATCCAATAGCTGTACCGATTTCTAATATTCTTTTTGGTTTTATTTTTTTCAAGATTTCTGTAATATATTCTAGTGTATCATCTAACAAGATTGGAATTTTATTTTCTCTACCAAACTTCTTAATTTCATGTATATATTCATAATTTGCCATAAATTTCCCTCCGCCATTAAATTATACCATAATTCTCGCTAAATGCAAATACAGAGTTACAATTCATGCAAAGAGGATATCTCATATTGCAGATATCCTCTTTGTTTTAAACTTTTATTTTATACTTCTCATAAATATAATATTTTCTATAATATCCATAATAGAATATGCCACCATCATAGCACCAATTATTAAGACAACAGCTCCTGCATTAAATGTTATGTATAATCCAAAGACTAACATGATAATTGATAAAACTAAACTATAAATCCATACACGCGAGTTTAATGCTTTTAATTTAAATGATAAACTCATTCTCATTAATGCACTATAAGTAATCCATATACCTATAGCAATTCTAAATATTGAACCAATTGTGCTACTGAAAACAATTGTAACAATTCCTAAAATAATAGCTATAATACCATAAATCAAATCATTGTTATAAAAATCATATTTACCTTTTTCTACAAAATAACTAATTACTTTGCAAATTCCAAAAATCACAAAAGCTGCACCTAAAATATAATATATTGCTTGCATCGTTCCTTCTGGATTTCCAATTAATATAATTCCAATAATAGCAAATGCAATGGCTTCTATAATAGAAACCCAACCTGATTTTTTCAAAAGTTTCTTTAATTGTTCCATAAATAATCCTCCTTTTAGATTTATCAACTATTTTTTTTGTGTAATTTTTCTAAACTAATGTTTTCATGATATTTTTCCTTTATACTATCTTTAGCAACTTTCAAAAAAGCGCTTATTGTAGCAGTAATCATTTTTTTATTTTCAGGCTTCATATGATTATAAGATAATAAAATTGTTTTTGCATTTTTCATCAATGATAATTTAAATTCTTTTAACGTTACTGCTTCTGTAGAACTAACAATTTCAAATACAATATCTATCACTTGCTCTCTAGTAGACACATCTAAGTCATTGAGCCAATTTCTAATAGTTTTATCCACTAATTTGCTTCCATTTGTTATTTCATGCAAAACAATAAAACTTTTTCCCATCACCTGCCAAGAATATACATCATGTTCCATAAAACCTTTTGCTATACTTTTAACAACTGTATATTTTTCTTCATGATTTAATAACATGCCAAACACAGAATCTTGCGGAATATAAGTTATTACTTTTTTGATAGCTTCCTTATATTCATCAGTATTAACTATATCCTCATGAAATCCTGGCCCATCATTATTATATACATTGACAATTCTTTTCCTCACCTCCGCATTTGAAAAAATAGAAGCATATACAGCTAAATTTCCACCTTTTGAATGTCCTCCTAATCTAATTTTTGAATTTGGATATTTCTCTGCCATTTGTTCTAAATATCTTTTTGCATCATCATCAACTAATACAACTGTGTCTAACGGAATAGAAGAGAAGTTTTTAATAAACA
>CANQLS010000036.1 GCA_947624765.1 uncultured Clostridia bacterium | reverse complement strand
GGGGCTATTTTATCATACGAATTGTTAAAGGCAAGGGGAATGGATTTACATGAAGCCGCAGAAATTATGATGGCAATTGGAAATCATGATGAAAATTCAGGGTCAGCAGTAAATCCTATTTCAGCAGCTTTAATTTTAGCAGATAAATCAGACGTGCATCGCTCACGTGTGAGAAATGCAAATCAATCTAGATTTGATATTCATGATCGTGTAAATTATGCGGTAGAAGAATCGGATTTGATTGTGGATAAAGAAAATAGAAAAGTTATTTTAAAATTAAAAATTGATACGAATATTTGTCCTGTTATTAAGTATTTTGAAATTTTTCTTGATAGAATGTTAATGAGCAAAAAAGCAGCACATTATTTAGATGTCTGGTTTGAATTAAACATTAACGGTGCAACGCTTCTTTAAATTTAATGAATAGTGTAGAGGCGGCCATTGGCCGCCATAAACAACGAAATTGTCCAATTATTTTCACCATTTTTGTGGTTGAAAAAGAATTGAGGTAAGTTCTAGGCGGACGAACGAGGGAACCGGAGGCGTACAGGTGGTACGTTGAGGATTCCCGATGTGAAGTCCAACAACGAAATTACCCAATTATTTTTCAACCAGCACTACCTTGTGAAACGTCTTCTTACCCTTCCTAACAACCAAACAATCCTCTATCTCTGTTATCATTTCATTAATGTCTGTAATTTTTCTATCATCTATTGAAATTCCACCTTGTTCAATTAAAATTCTCGCTTGTCCTTTTGATGGAGCAAGTTTTGTTTTAACTAATAAATCAATAACAGAAATAGGAAGTGTATCAATTTCTGTAGTTGGCATACTATCTATATTTCCAGCGCCACCAAATAAAGCTTCAGCAGCAGATTCGACTTTTTTTGCTTCTTCTTCGCCATGTACAATTTTGGTAATTTCAAATGCCAATACTTTTTTAGCTTCATTAATTTTTTCACCATCAACATCGCAAAGTTCATTTATTTTTTCTAATGGTAAGAAAGTTAATAAACACATTGTATTTTTTACATCTGAGTCAGCTATATTTCTAAAATACTGATAAAACTCATATGGAGAAGTTTTTTCAGGATCTAGCCATAAAGCACCTTTTTCAGTTTTTCCCATTTTAGTTCCCTCAGAAGTTAGTAATAATTTAAATGTAAGCCCGAATGCGGTATCTTGCTCTTTTCTACGAATTAAATCTGCACCAGCAAGAATATTAGACCATTGGTCATTACCACCAATTTCAAGGCTGCAATGATATTTTTGATATAGAGTTAAAAAATCAAAAGCTTGCATCAACATATAGTTGAATTCCAAGAATGATAATCCTTTTTCTAATCTTTTCTTAAAGCATTCTGCCGTAAGCATTTTATTAACTGAGAAGTATACGCCAATATCGCGAATAAAATCAATATAATTTAAATTTAATAACCAATCAGCATTATTTACAATAATAGCTGCATTTTCTCCTTCAAAATCAACAAACTTAGAAAGTTGCTTTTTAAAACATTCTACATTGTGATTTATAGTTTCCTTCGTCAACATAGAACGCATATCTGTTCTACCAGAAGGATCTCCAATCATAGCTGTTCCACCACCAATTAAAATAATTGGCCTATGACCAGCCTTTTGCATATGAGAAGCAACCATTGCAGAAACAAAATGCCCAATATGTAAACTATCTGCTGTCGGATCGAATCCAATGTAAAAAGTAACTTTTTCTTTATCAAACCATTCTCTTAATCCATCATGGGTTACTTGCTCAATATAACCTCTTTCTTCTAATATATCGTAAACGTTTCTCATATCTGTAATATTCCTTTCTTTTTATATTTAATATGGCAAATCTTTGTAGCTTTCTGTTGTTGTATCAATATAATGATTTGCAATCATATATTCTTGAACGACAGAAGGAGAAAGCCCTATTGCATTAGCTATAGTTTCAACAGAATCAAAATTTGCATTTTCCTCAAAATAGTTTCTTAATAAAGTGTTGCTATAAGTAAGAGTATTCTCACAAGTATGACAAAGATTGCTTTCAGACGTTGTAAAAGCGCCACAATTTGAACATCTTTTAATTTCCATAATATTACCCCCTAAAATAGAATGGTATTTTAATAGCATTATTATACCATAATAAAATAAAAAAACAACCCAAAGCTTTTAAAATAGTTTTATAGCGAATATAACTATTTGCAACCGCTCTTGACTTTTGGCGAAAAAATTGTTATATTTGTAAAAGAATAGTTGGAGGAGGAACTATATGAATAATATCTTAAGACCACATTTACGATTTACAGCTGTTGAAAATGTGTCGTTTGAAGAACTACACAAGCATAAGATAAATTCAATTTTGTTAGATTTAGATAATACATTAATAGATTATCAAAGAAATTTAAAACCTGAAGTAATTGATTGGGTAGAAAATGCGAAGAAATCAGGCTTTGAGGTATATATTTTATCTAATACGAATAAGATAGAAAAAGTAAGTGCGGTTGCGGACAAACTTCAGATTCCTTATCTTTATTCTGCAAGGAAGCCAATGAAAAAAGGCTTTTTGCAAGCAATTGAAAAATTTAATGTTGTTCCCGAAGAGACTGTAATGATTGGCGACCAACTTTTTACTGATGTTATTGGTGCTAATCGCATGGGAATGCTTTCAATATATGTAGAACCGATATCAAAGAAAGAGCATTGGTATACCAGTTGGAAAAGACCAATTGAAGCATATTTTTTGAAGAAATGGTAGTAAGGAGTAAGTTTTATGGGTAGTATTATTTTTTATAATATTTTATTTGGTATAACCGCATTAGCAATATCACCTTTTATGGTAGCTTTAATTAAAAGGTATAGCAATGAAGAAAAAATCTTTTCAAAAGGTTTCTTTAAAGATGTGCGATTTGATTGGAAAGTTGCACTAATTACTTCTTTATGGGTAATTGCTTTGTTTTATGCTTTTGGTATTAGTGAAACATTTTTTATTTATAGTATTTTAGCAGTTATTTTAGTTATGGAAGCATTTGTAGATATAAGAGCACAAATATTGCCAAACTCCTTAAATTTTATTGGCTTTTTAGTTGGTATTTCGTATGCTTATATTGTATCAGTTAGAGACATTGCAACAGGTATGAATTTGCTTTTAGGTATGTTTACGGGTGCTGGCATTTTCTTACTTATTGCTGGTTTTGCGTTAATTGTTTATCGCCGAGAAGGAATGGGACTTGGAGATGTGAAGTTAATGGGTGTAATTGGATTGTTTTTTGGTTTTATGAACACCATTCAAATCTTTATTCTTTCATTTTTAGTAGCAGCAATTGTTAGTATTATTTTGTTAATTACGAAAATTAAAAAGACAACTGATTATATTGCGTTTGGACCATTTATAGTGATAGCTACGGCATTTACTATGTTTTTCCCAGCTTCAGTTAGTATGTCGTATGTAATAAATTTGCTTCAAAAATAAGAAAGGATTACGAAATGACAAAAGAAGAAATTGAAAAATTAAGAAAAGCGGCTGAATTAGGTGATGAATGTTTTTCTTATATTTGTACGGAAATTAAAGTTGGAATGACAGAAATCGAGATTGCAGAAAAAATGAATAAATTTATGCTTGGACATGGTGCTAGTGGTTTGTCGTTTGATACAATTGTTGGATCTGGAGTAAATTCTGCACAAATACATTCCACGCCTACAAGCCGTGAAATTGAATTTGGTGATATTATTTTGCTAGATTTTGGACTTGTTTTAGATGGTTATTGTTCTGATACTTCTAGAACAATTTTTGTTGGAGAAGTTAATGACAAATATAAAAAAATATATGAAATTGTTTTGCAAGCACAAGAGAAAGCAATTCGTGAAATTACATCTGGAATGACTTGTAAAATGGCAGATGCAACTGCAAGAGATTATATAAAAGAAAAAGGGTATGATTTTAATCATGCTTTAGGACATGGTGTTGGAAGAGAAGTTCATGAGAATCCTATAATATCACCAAAGCATGAAGATATTTTGGAAAATGGTATGGTATTTTCAATTGAACCAGGAATTTATTTAGAAAATCAATTTGGTGTGCGTATTGAAGATACGGTTGTTTTACAAAACGATAAGGTAGAAACATTATCTAAATCACCAAAAGATTTTGTTGTAGTAGGAAAATAAAAAGCGAAAGAGGAAATGATATGATACTTGTCAATGATGAAAATAAAGAAAAATATATTGCTTTTTTACAAAAACATGAAAAAGGCCATTTTTTACAATCGCCAGAATGGGCAAAAGTAAAGAGCGATTGGATTAATGAAGTTGTTTTAGTTGAAGATGAAAAAGGAAATATAAAAGGTTCTATGAGTCTTTTAATACGTCCTTTTAAAAATATTACAAGTATGATGTATAGCCCAAGAGGTCCAGTTTGCGATGTGCATGATAAAGAAACTTTTGCAAAATTAGTTGAGGGTGCAAAAGAACTTGCAAAGAAATATCATTCTTTTATTTTTCGAGTTGATCCAGATATTTCTAATGAAGATGAAGAATTTAAAAATATTGCTAAAGAAATTGGATTTAAAATTAAAGAAGATGTAAAAGATTTTAATGAAGTTATACAACCACGATATGTTTTTCGATTAAATGTTAAAGATAAAACAGAAGAAGAATTATTAATGTCGTTTCACGAAAAAACAAGATATAATATTCGTTTAGCAATGAAAAAAGGCGTAACAGTACGTGAAGGTACACGTGAAGACTTAAAAATTTTTCATAAAATTATGATTGAAACAGGTGTGAGGGATAACTTTTTAATTCGTCCTTTATCATATTTCGAAAAAATGTATGATAATTTGGCACCTAACTATATGAAAATACTTATTGCAATGTATGAAGATAAGCCGATTGCGGCGGTAATTCCTATTATTTACGGAAATAAAGTGTGGTATTTATATGGTGCTAGTTCAAATGAATATAGAAATGTTATGCCAAATTATTTATTACAGTGGGAACAAATTAAATTGGCACTTGCTAACCATTGTGATATCTATGATTTCAGAGGCGTTTCAGGACATGTTAATGAAAATCACCCACAGTATGGTATTTACAAATTTAAAAAAGGTTTCAATGGCGATTTTGTAGAATTTGTTGGAGAACTTTATATGGTTTTAAATCCTTTTATGAATTTTCTATATGATAAATTTGGTATGTTATACCGTAAAATTCAAATTAGAAAGGCTATGAAAAAGGAGAAAGAGGAGGGAAAAAGATAGTTCATGAATCGTATTATTATTGAAAAAGAAAAACTAGAACATAATATTCATATAATTCAGAATATAATAAAAAATGTAGATGAAGATGTTAAAATTATTGCAGTGTTAAAAGGAAATGCATATGGTATGGATTCTGTTTTAGTTGCACAAAAATTGTTAGATAATAATATTGATTTTTTCGCTGTTTCAGAGATTGCTGAAGCAAAACGACTTCGTGAACATGGATTTCAAAATTCTATTTTATTATTAGAATCTACTGCTATTGAAGAAGAGGTAGAAGAAATTGTGAACTATGATTTAATTGCTACTGTTGGTTCGATTGAAGCTCTTACAATTTTAAATAAAGTAGCAGAAGAAAAAGAGAAAGTTATGCAAGCACATTTAAAATTAGATACGGGATTTGGAAGATATGGTTTTGTGCTAAATACTGAAAATGTTTTATCGCTAAAAGAAGCACTCTCTCTTTCTAAAAACGTTATGATTACTGGAACATATTCTCATTTTCGTGAGTCTTATTCTCCAAAGAGAAAAGTTACAGAAGAACAGTTTAAAAAATTTTTGGACGGAATAGCTTTGCTAAAAGAGAATAAAATAGAAACTGGAATTTTGCATATTTGCAATAGTTCAGCATTCTTTAAATATCCGTATATGTACTTGAATGCAGTTCGTATTGGTTCCGCTTTTACTGGCAGAGTGCAGATTACGGAAAATACGCATTTACAAAAAGTAGGATATTTAGAATCTGAAATTACAGAGATAAAAACTTTAAGTAAAGGCAGTAAAATAGGTTATTCTGGTACTTATACTTTAAAAAATAATTTACAAGTTGCTATTGTAGGAGCTGGATATGAGGCAGGTATTGGTGTTACAGGTCCAAAAGATTCAGTACGTTTTATTGATAAACTGCGTGCTGTAAAAAATGCTCTTTTGAAATTTAAAAGTGATGGAAGAGTATTTGTAAATATTAATGAGAAACAATGTCCAGTGCTAGGAAGAATTGGAATGAAAAATATGATGGTTGATGTAACAAATGTAGAAGCAAAAGTGGGAGATAAAGTGAAGATATCTCTTCCAATTGTTTTTGCAAACTCTAATATAGAAAGACAGGAGTTGTAATATGGCACAAAAAAATGAATTAGGATTTTGGAAAAGAATATTTTTAGCAATTACAGATTTTCGCTTATATCCTTATGTGCAGAGAGAAAAAACATCTTTTGCTACGAAGTATTTGATGAGAATTATTTTACTGATTTCCTTGTTAGTGGCATTTTATACATCATCAAATTTATTTACTTCTATTACTTCATTATTAGGTAAATATAATGAGGTGCCTAACTTTGCTATAGAGAATGGAAATTTAGAGGTAGATGATGTAATTTATAATTTAGATGGAGAAAAGAAATTTGTTGTAGATACTTCGTTAACTAATCAAGATTTTTTAGAAACAGAAATTGGAAAAGAAGTTTTGTATGCAAAGACTTTTTTAGTATTAAATAAAGATGGAGCTCTTATAAGTCAAAATGATGTATTAGTTGCTTACTCTTTTGAAAGCTGGCAAGATAGACTTACAAAAGATATGGTTTATGAAACTATGCAAATTATTGAAGATGATACTATGGTAAGGATAGCTATTTTCTTTTCTACTTGGCTAATAACTTGGATAGTATATATGATTATGAAATTAGGAAATATACTTATTTTAATATTAGTTGCTTGGATATTTAATTCTATTTTTAGAATTCGATTAAAATTTTCAAATTATTATCGCATAGTAGTGTATGCATTGACTTTGCCACTTATTATTGAAACTATTACATTCCTATATATAGGTAGAGTGCCAGAATATGCAACTATTGCATATCAATTATTAGCATATGTATATATTTTCTACGCATTACGTGCAATAAAACTAGACTTATTATTGCTTGGAGTGCAAGGTGGAAATATGAAAGAAAAAATTGAAAATATTATTCATAAGTTAGAAGAAGAAGTGGATAATAAATTGGAAAAGGATACAAAAGAAGCAAAAGAGGAAGAGAAAGAAGAAGAGAAAGAAGAAGAAAATGCTGAGGAAATTGAAAATAAAAATGACAAACAAGAATAAGGTTGGAAAAATCCAGCCTTATTTATTTGTTACCAATGTTTTTGTATAATCTAAATTTACCTTCCTAAAATCTGGTACTTGGTACCCAAGTGTATAGATGTTACTTGCGAGAATATCTATTTCTAACATCTTTTTTGCATTGTCATTTGCTACTTTTAAAAATTTATTTACTGAAGTAATAATAGGTAAATGAGAGCGACTAGAAATTTTAGATAATACTTTTTCACCAGTTTTGTTAAAAGCTAAAACCCTAACATACTGAGGACTTTGCTTATAGTTATCCAACATTTCTTGTGTGATACCTAATAAAGCATGGAGGATTAATCGTTGAATTCTAGTTCCTGTATATCTTTTTGATTTCATAGCTTCGATAAAATCTTCTATAGTATAATAATCTAATAAATTTTTCTTTATTGTATATTCCATTCCCTCAGAAACATCTGCAATTTGTGATAATTCTTCAATACTTAATTTTCGTAATGCAAATAAAATTTCTGTTTCAAAATTCTTTAAAAACATAGGCATTTTGCCACTAGTAATTTCCTGACGAATTATTTGTAAAGATGTACTTGGCAATACATCTGGTAAAAATTCTATTTGTTGATGCTCTAACATTTCTCTTATGGCAGTTGCACTGCATATATTATTAGAGATTTGGAGAGAATTGTAACTACTGCCAACTCTTTCAATACTAATAGGTGTTATATTACTATTACAGGATAACAATGCCTTTAAATATTCAATTCCAAGAATATTATTTGAATCTAATAAGATAGAAGATAAAACATCTTCTTTAAATTCTTTTTTTAGGAAATTTTTTAAAGCATTACTACGAGAAACAGGGTACGAGTTGCCTTTTTTCAATTCAGCTTTTAATTCTTTCTGATATCCCTCAGGTTCTAAATATAAAACGTTTGCAATTCGCTTTAATATTTCTATATCATTACAACTATTTCCAAACGAAAGAGTATCTATAACTCCGAGAGCATCAAGTAAATTGATAGCACCATGTGCAAAATATTCCGCGCTAGCAGTTGCATAAATTGTAGGAAGTTCTAATACTAAATCCACTCCATTATTTAATGCCATTTTTGCTCTTGTCCACTTGTCAAATAGGGCTGGCAAGCCTCTTTGAATAAAATTTCCACTCATTACACAAACAATTGCATCTGCATTCGTTACTTGTTTCGTTTTTTCTATATGATAAAGATGACCATTGTGAAAAGGATTATATTCTGCAACAATGCCACAAGTTTTCATCAAAAATTTCCTCCTTGTATTTTATATAGATATATGATAGCATAACTTTTAGAAATTGTCACTATTAGAAGAAAAGAGGTTGTTATAAAAATGGACGAGGTGATAATATATACAGATGGAGCTTGCTCTGGAAATCCTGGAAAAGGCGGTTGGGGAGCCATTTTAATTTATGGTGATACAAAAAAAGAGATTAGTGGTGCAAGCAAAATTACTACTAATAACCAAATGGAATTAACAGCTCCAATTGAAGCATTAAAATTATTAAAGAGACCATGTAAAGTAAAATTATATAGTGATAGTGCTTATTTGATTAATGCATTTCAACAAAAATGGCTTAATAACTGGCAAAAAAATGGCTGGCTTACAGCATCAAAAGAACCAGTAAAAAACAAAGATTTATGGGAACAATTATATAATTTTAATAAAATACATACAATTGAATGGATAAAAGTAAAAGGCCATAGTGACAACGTATATAACAATCGTTGTGATGAAATGGCTGTAAATGCGATTAAAACTTTATAAGTTCTAAGTTGTCCTTTCCTTGCATAATATTGAGTTAGAATGGAGGAAAGAGATGAACATAAGAATTATTGGAAAAGAAGATTTTATTTCAAAATATGTTAAAAATAACGGAATTCTATATATTGTGCTTATGATTATTTTCTTATTAGGCATTATAATAGGAACGCTTTATTATAAGCAAGTTGTTACTAACGAAGAGCTTTCTTCCTACTTAGAAGAAAATTTTTCAAAATTACAAGAAGAGCCAAATGAAGACGTTTTAGGAATATTAAAAGACACAATGACAAAAAATATATGGATTGCAGTAATTTTTTGGCTTTTAGGAGCTTCCGTAATTGGTATTCCAATATTACTTTTTTATATCAGTTATAAGGGATTTACATTAGGCTTTACTATTGCCACAGTACTTGCAACATATGGGGTTACTAAAGGAAATTTGATTAATTTTGTCATGCTATTTTTCCAAAATATCGTTTTTATCCCAATGATGATGGTTGCTATGGTAAGTGCAATTAGATTTGCCATAAATTTATTGAAGAGAAAAAAGGATATTAAGATAGAGATTCTTCGTCATACAATTGTTTGTGTATTTTGTGCCATCGGATTACTAATTTCAGCAGGAATTGAAATATTTTTTAATAGCTATATGTTGAAATTTGTACTGTTTTAAGCCATTTGTGTAAAATTTTCATAAAATTTACATAAAAATCAAAAAAACTCTTGCATTATTTGCTTTTTTTGTATAAAATAAGTTTGCGTTTTGAATTACAAAAGATGAATGGTGGGCATAAACCTGTAGGAGAACCAATTAAATATATGCGAAAATACACTGTTACAAAGGAGTATTTGAGATGGAGAATAATTTTGTTGAAAATTTTTTGGATTTCCTTGAAAAAGATAAGAAATTATCAGATAACACATTACAATCATACAATCGAGACATAAAGTTATATTGTAATTATTTAGATAGTCATAATTTAAATATGTTAGAAACTAGTGAGTCAGATATTAAGACTTACCTTGATAGCTTGACTACTAATGGTAAAGCAGCTTCTACAGTATCTAGAAACATAGCGTCTCTTCGTTCTTTTTATCAATATTTATATAAAACAAAAGTGGTTACAGATAATCCAACCGCAAACTTAGAGTCGCCTAAAATTGAAAGAAAACCACCGAAGGTTTTAACTGCTGATCAAGTAGAGCTTTTATTAGAACAACCAAAATGCGTAGATTTGAAAGGGTATCGAGATAAAGCAATGCTAGAATTAGTATATGCTACTGGTATTCGTGTAACAGAATTGATTTCGTTGAACGTAGATGATATTAATTTAGAAGAAGGCTTTATTCGTTGTACAAATCGAACAAAACAAAGAATGATTCCTATTGGTTCTTTAGCAGTAAATGCTTTAAAAGAATATATGGACAAGTCACGTCAAGTTTTATTGAAAGATGAAAATGATCCAGCACTTTTTGTTAATGTTAATGGACAAAGATTAACTAGACAAGGTTTCTGGAAAATTATTAAACAATATAAAACTCAAGCTAATATTGATGTAGATATCACACCGCATACACTTCGACATTCATTTGCAATGCATTTATTAGAAAACGGTGCTGAGTTAAGAGCAATCCAAGAAATGTTAGGTCATTCAGATATATCTTCTACACAAGTATATGCACAAATGGAACAAAATAGAATTAAAGATG
>CANQLS010000035.1 GCA_947624765.1 uncultured Clostridia bacterium | reverse complement strand
CTACTGATATGTTACGAGGAAGTTTTGCTTTAGTTATTATGGACGTTCAATCGCCTAATACTTTAATCGCAACAAAAAGAAATAGTCCATTAGTTATTGGAAAAGGTGAAGATGAAAACTTCATAGCTTCTAATTTTTCTGCTATTTTAAAGTACACAAATGTAGTTAGTGCATTAGAGAATGATGATTTTTTAGTATTAGAAAATGATAAAATAACTTTTTATGATAGTAATTTAAAAGAAAAACAACCGTTATGGAAACAACTTGAAATTTCAGATGATAGCGCTGAAAAAGATGGATATGAACATTTCATGTTAAAAGAGATTAATGAGAATTCTATTGCAGTACAAAAAACGTTGGAAACTTATTTAAAAGATGGAGAAATTGTTTTACCATTACATTTTAAAGAAAAAGAAATAAAAGAGATAGAGCATATACATATTGTGGCATGCGGAACGGCTATGCATGCTGGTTTAAATGCAAAAGTAGCAATTGAAAGATTAACAAGAATACCTGTAAATGTAGAAGTTGCATCAGAGTTTCGCTATTGTAATCCTATCTTAAATAAACATGATTTAGCTATTTTTATTAGTCAATCGGGTGAAACTGCAGATACTATTGCTTGTTTAGAATTGGTAAAAAAAGAAGGCATTAAACATATTTCACTTGTAAATGTGGAAGATAGTACAATGGATTATTTGAGTGAAAATGTACTTTATACAAAAGCTGGAATTGAAATTGCAGTTGCTTCTACAAAGGCTTATGTTGCACAAGGAATATTATTAGATTTAATTGCAATATATATGGCAAAAATTTTACATTCTTATGATGAACGTGAATTAAATTATATGATGCATATGTTAATAACGTTACCAAGTAAGATACAAGAAGTAATTGAGAAAAGTCAAATTTATTATCAATATGCACAAAGCATTTCAAATGTAAGGGATATATTTTATTTAGGAAGAGGCATTGATTATAATGTTGCACTAGAGGGAGCACTAAAATTAAAAGAAATATCATATATACATGCAGAAGCTTTTCCTCTTGGTGAATTAAAGCATGGACCAATTGCATTAATTGAAGAAGGCACGCCAGCTATTGTTGTTTCAACTTCACAACAATTGGAGGAAAAAACAATTAGTAATATTAAAGAAATTAAAGCAAGAGGAGCTAATGTATTAGTAATAACAACTTTAAAAGATTTTCCATTAGATATGGCAGATGAAGTAATCTATTTACCTGAAATTGATGAGATATTTTCACCATTACTTACTGTCATACCATTACAATTTTTTGCATATTATGTTGCAGTGGAAAAAGGACTAGATGTAGATAAACCAAGAAATCTAGCAAAGTCTGTAACGGTAGAATAGGAGGTAAGTATGTTAAATATTACAGTAAAAGATTTATATAGTTTAGAACACACAATAGCAAGAGATTTATTAGAGGGATTAACATATCCGTGGGAGGCTCTTGAAAAAATAAAAGAGTATGTTATTGAACTTGGTGCAAAACTTTC
The DNA here is from genome assembly GCA_947624765.1 of uncultured Clostridia bacterium. Lineage (GTDB taxonomy): Bacteria > Bacillota > Clostridia > TANB77 > UBA1234 > RGIG4465. The sequence goes on along the minus strand of CANQLS010000035.1, from coordinate 9,398 downwards.
AACTGACGAGTATGAACATCCACAAGAAGATGTATGGATTTCAAAGAAAGCAAAAGTATGTCCAAGTGCATATATTAGTGGACCTTGTATAATAGAAGAAGGTGCGGAGATAAGGCATTGTGCATTTATAAGAGGAGGAGGAATAGTTGGGAAAAATTGTGTTGTAGGGAACTCTACCGAATTAAAAAATGTCATATTATTTGATAATGTGCAAGTGCCACACTATAACTATGTTGGAGATTCTATTTTAGGTTATATGTCTCACATGGGAGCAGGGGCTATTACAAGTAATGTAAGAAGCGATAAAAAATTAGTTAAAATAAAATATGAAAATAAAATAATAGAAACTGGAATAAAAAAGGTTGGAGCATTTTTAGGAGATTATGCAGAGATAGGTTGCAATAGTGTATTATGCCCGGGTAGTATAATTGGGAAAGAAACAATTATCTATCCATTAAGTAGAGTACGTGGTGTTGTACCGAGTCAAAGTATTTATAAATCGGAAAATAATATTGTAAGAATTATTCCTGAATAATAGGAACGAAGAGTAGGAGGAAGAAATGGGAAGATTGTTTGGAACAGATGGAGTAAGAGGAATTGCTAACTCTAATTTAACTTGTGAACTTGCTATGAAGTTAGGGAGGGCTGCAGCTATGGTTTTAACAACGAATGCAAGACGTAGGCCATTATTTGTTATTGGAATGGATACTAGAATTTCATCAGAAATGCTTTCATCAGCTTTAACGGCAGGACTTTGTAGTGTTGGTGCTGATGTAATTGTTTTGGGTGTTGTTCCAACACCTGCAGTTGCATATTTAATTGGAAAGTATAAAGCTGATGCAGGTGTGATGATTTCTGCATCACATAACTCAGCAGAATATAATGGAATAAAAATGTTCAGTGGAGATGGATATAAACTTCCAGATGTATTAGAGGAGGAAATTGAAAGTATAGTAATTGATCATTCTAAAGAATTTAAGCCAGTTGAAGGTGCAGATGTAGGAAAAGTTACATATGCTACAAATGCAGTTAAATACTATATTGAACATTTGAAGAATACAGTACCAGATACTTTAAAAGGGATTAAAGTAGCTATTGACTGTGCTAATGGTTCGGCAAGTGTTACAGCTCCAATTTTAATGGAACAGTTAGGTGCCGAAGCAACAATATTATATCACGAACCAGACGGATTAAATATTAATCAAGACTGTGGTTCTACCAGCTTAGATAATTTGAAGAAATATGTAGTAGAAAATAAAATGGATATTGGAATTGCATTTGATGGAGATGCTGATAGATGTTTATGTGTTGATGAAGATGGAAATGTGGTTGATGGAGATCAGCTAATGGCCATTTGTGCAGTTGATATGAAAGAAAGAGGAAAACTTGCGAAAGATACAGTTATTGGAACAATTTTAACTAACTTAGGATTTGTAAAATTCTGTGAGCAAAATGATATTCATTTCATCGCAACAAAAGTAGGTGATCGTTATGTGCTAGAAGAAATGCTTTTGGAGGAATATAATTTTGGTGGTGAACAATCAGGACATATTATATTTAGAGATTATGCAACAACTGGTGATGGTGAATTAACTGCAATTCAAGTTTTGAGTTTAATGAAAAGAAGCGGAAAGAAAATATCTGAATTAACAAAAGTAATGAATAAATATCCTCAACTTTCTATAAATGTTAATGTAAGTCAAGAGGGAAAAGTTCAATTCTATACAAATACAAAAGTAAAAGATGCAATTGATGAGGCTAAAGAAAAATTAAAGGATGTGGGAAGAATTATTGTAAGACCTTCTGGAACAGAACCGAAAATTAGAGTTATGGTAGAATGCTTTGATGAAGAGCTTATGAATAGTACAGCAAATAGTGTAGTAGAAGTTATAAAAGACGAATTAACAAAAATATAGAATTTAAATATTGATGGAGGACAAGATATGGGAATATTTGATAAAGTAGATTTTAATAATTTGCCTAAAAATTATAATGAACATGATGTAAGAGAAGATATTATTGCTCCATTATTGAATATGTTAGGATATTCAACTTTTGATGAATCTAATCGTATTATAAGAGAACCAAGATTGAAAAATCAATATACTAAATTTGGAACTAAAAAAGAAAGAATAATAATTCCAGATTATCTTGTTCAAGTAAATAATAAAAATGCGTTTATTGTTGAAGCAAAATCACCATCGCAAAATATAAGAGAGGGTGAAAATGTTGATCAAGCGTATAGTTATGCAATGAATAGAGAAGTGCAAGTAAATATATATGTACTATGTAATGGCAGAGAATTAAATATTTTTGATGTAAAAAAGAATGAACCATTATTGTCGTTTCAATTAGCAAATGCTACAAAGTCAGATTGGGAAAATACATATGAGTTATTAAGCCCTGCTGCATTTACAAATCCTCATATATTCAATTATAAACCTGACTATGGAATATGGTGCTTGAAAAATGGAATGTATGAAGGTGAAGGTTCATTGCAATTTTTCTATAATTGTTATATTACATATGTAGCAAGGGTAGAAGATAACTTATATACATTTATGGCAGTAATAAAAAGAGGTGATGAAGAGCTATTAGCTTCTTTTGATTTTGATATTTCACTTATTGAAAATTTTATGAAACAAATACCGGATAATCTTAAATATGAGGTAAAAGAAGGTATTACGAAAAATCCATTTAGATATGAAGCTAAAAGTAAAGAAGAATCTTTTCCATTAAGTTTTTCTGCATATTTATCAGATACTGTGGTGCGAAATGAAAATGAAGACTATATTCCTTTAATTGTAAAAGAATTTTTAATTTGATATTAGTAATAGATAAATAAATTTTCATAACACAAGCCCTCTTTGAATACAATGTATCAACAGCGTATTTAAGGAGGGATTTCATTGGGAAAGCTTTACATAGAGGAGCGTGCTGTGAACCTAGCACATTATATTATAGATAGTAAAGATACAGTTAGAGGAGCAGCAAAAAAATTTGGAATAAGTAAAAGCACAGTACACAAAGATGTAACAGAACGTTTGAGAAAGATAAACCCATCCCTTGCAGATGAGGCAAAGAAAATTTTAGATGAAAATAAAGCAGAAAGACATATAAGAGGAGGAGAGGCAACAAGATTAAAGTATACTGGAAGATAAAATGTAAAGCATCTTAAAAGTTTTTAAGGTGCTTTTTCTTGTTTTTTGTAGAAATGCTTTAATTGATTTTTATTGGAATTTATTATATAATAACCAAAGGTGATGAATTTGGATTGTCATGTTGAAGATTTTTATTTTGATAGTACAAATGGTAGAAATAAAGTTCATGCAAAAGCAATTTTTCCAACGGATATAAATAAGATTAAAGGTATTGTTCAAATTTCTCATGGTATGTGTGAATATGTTGAATGTTATGAGAATTTTGCTCAATTTTTATTAGATAATGGTTATGCTTTTTGTGGAAATGATCATATTGGACATGGTAATTCTGTGTTGATACCAGAAGAAAGAGGATTTTTTGCAAGTGAAAATGGTTATCAATATTTAATAAAAGATTTATATAAAATGACAAAATGCATTCAAAAAAAATTCCCTAATACACCATGTTTTCTGTTAGGTCATTCTATGGGTTCATTAATTGCTCGTCTTTATGCAGCAAAGTTTGGAGAAGAAATTCAAGGTTTATTATTGTGCGGAACAATGGGACCACAATGGATGATAGATGCAGGAATTCAACTGGCTGAATTTATGATTCAAAAAAAAGGTGCATTATATCGTAGCAAAAAGTTAGATAGATTAGCATTTGAATTTGCTAATGTTAATTTTGAACCAATAAAAACAAAATATGATTGGACTTGTAGTGATGAGAATGTAGTTAAAAAGCATTTGGCAGATGATAAAGGAAATTTTATTTTTACAGTATCGGGTTTTAAAGATTTATTTTATCTTGAAAAGTTTTGCAATGATGAAAAGAAAATAACAAATACTCCTAAAAAGTTGCCTATTTTTTTATTTTCAGGCGATATGGATCCTGTTGGCGAAGAAGGAAAAGGTGTTCAGAAGGTGTATCAGCTATATCAAAAAATTGGTGTGCAAAATATAGAAATGAAATTATACCATAACATGCGTCATGAGATGTTGAATGAAGTTAATAAAGAAGAGGTATATAAAGATATATTAGATTGGATGGATTGTATTAGATTAGGAGAAGAATAATATGTTAGGAATTTTGATTGTAATTTTAATAGTATGGATTTGTTATACTTTATATTGGCATGATTATTTTGCAGTAAAGAAAGTGTTTAGAACATTAGAGAAAACGTGGAATACGAGAGACTTATTAGTTTTAAAGTTAGCTCCAGAAATAAAAGATGAAGCTTTAAAAAGCAAGGTTGTAGAATTAATTGATACAAAAGTGAAAAATAAAAATAGTGGATATACTGAAAAAATAAAAATAGATATTTTACTTAATGAATCTCTGAAAGAATTTTATGATAGTATAAATAAAAATGCAAATAATCCTGTTGTAAAAGCAACATTATCAAATGCAATAGAATTAGAAAAAATATTAAAGAAAATTCGTAAAGAATATAATGAAGTTGTTGAGAAATATAATATGAATTTAGTAATGCATAAATTTGTTTGCATTAGAATAATACATATGAAACCGTTAGATACATATGCAATTGGAAATCATTAACATTCACTTTTCGTTCACAAAAATACCACATTTACATTGTATGATTAATACGATTTAATTAATGTAAATGGAGGTAAATATGTTAGCGAAAAGTAATTTTTTTATACGACATAGGAAGTTATTAGTTATTGTTGGAATTGTTCTTGTGGCATTGGTTGTAGTTGTATTTTCTTTTTCCAATCGAAAAAGACCAACTATGGCATCTGCTGGAGAAAGAAAGACAGCAATTGTAGAAAGAGGAGATATTTCTGTTAGTATTTCTGGTTCTGGAGTTATTGAATCGGCAAGCACAAAAAATATTTCTTCAGAAGTTGGCGCTACAGTAACGAAAGTGAATGTAGCTGTTGGAGATAGGGTGAGTAAAGGAGACGTGCTATTTCAATTAGATTCTTCTGATTTAGAAACACAAATTAGAAATAAGCAAAAGAGTGTTACTTCGTTGCAAGATACAGTAAATAATTATCAAACAGATATTTCTAATTTAAATGTAGTATCAAATGTTAATGGTTATATTTCAGATTTTAAATATAATGTTGGAGATAATGTTACAAAAAATGCTGTTTTGTTTCAAGTAACAGATACTTCTAGTTTTATTTTAAATACTACTTTTTGTTATAATGCGAACAATCCAATTCAAGTAGGTGACGAAGCAAAAATATTTTTATCAGATTCATATAGTTACTTGTATGGTAAAGTTTCATATGTTACAGATAAAAAAGGATATTATGAATATGGTGGTCAAACACAGAAAGTAGAAATTGTTGTAGATAATCCAGGATATGATTTAGGTGGAGTAAAAGCTACAAGTATAGTTGTTACAACAGCTCAGGGCACTACTCAAAGTGCTTTAGAAAGTGTTGCATTTGAAACAAGAGAGCCAATTCCTTTTACTAGTAAGGCTTCGGGAACGATTGAGCAAATTTTTGTTAAAGATGGTATGTATATTCAAGACGGTACTTCAATTATGACTGTTAAAAATGATGAACTATATAAAAATTTAAATGATGCAAAAAGTTCTTTATCAGATGCTTATAAAGAACTTTCAGATGTAAAAGCAGATTCTTCTTTCTATACTATTAGTGCTCCTATTGATGGTGTGGTAACTATGCTTCAAGTGAGTGAGGGAGATTATGTAAGAAGTGAGAGTACTCTTGCTAAGATTGTGAACAATTATGATATACAATTTCAAATTGATGTAGATGAATTGGATATTTTAGATGTTAAACTTGGTCAAGAAGTTAAAGTAACAATTGACGCAATGGAAGAAACAACTAGAAAACCTTTAACTGGTACTGTTTCAGAAATTGCTTTAGAAGGAACTACAATGAATAGTGTTACATCTTATCCTATTACAATATCTTTGCAAGGAAATGATAATATTCGTATGGGTATGAATTGTAGTGCAGAATTGATAGTTAATAGTGTAAAAGATGTTTTAATATTGCCTGTAGAAGCTATTGAAACAAGAAAAGGAAAGTATTATGTTACAATGGAAGATGGTTCTAGTAAGGAAGTAGAAGTTGGACTTTATAATGAAGATTTTATCGAAATAGTTAGTGGACTAACTGAAGGTGATAAAGTTCTTTTACCAGAAACTATTAGTGCTACAAGAAACACAAACCAAACAGGAAATATGAATAATCCAATGATGGGAGGCTTTGAAGGAGGACGAATGGAGAGAAATCAAGGAGGTATGTCAGTTCCTTCTATGCCAATGAGTAGATAGGAGGGCATAAATATGAATTTTTTACTTGGACTCAAAATGGCTTTAAAAAGCATATGCTCTAATCGATTGCGTACTTTCCTTACAATGTTAGGTGTTGTTATTGGAGTTGCATCAGTTATTACTGCTGTTGGTTTTGCGAAAGGAAGTACGCAAAGCATTACTGACAGTATCGAGAGTATTGGTACTAACTTAATTACTATAAATTTAATGGGAAGAAGAACATCTACAATTACTTATGATGATGTTTCTGAAAAATTGGAAAAATTAGAAGGAATTGATGGCTTTGCACCTGTTATTAATAGTAATGTTAATATTAAAAATAGTAAAAATACTAGTTTAACAACTAATTGTGTAGGAACAAATGCTGATTATTCTATTGTGCAAGATAGAACAATTCAAGAGGGAAGATTTTTAACAACATTTGATATTTCTGGTTCTATGAATGTAGTGGCAATTGGCACTTATATTGAAAAGGAGTTATTTCCAGATGGTGATGCTATTGGGAATACAATTAAATTAAATGGACAGAATTTTAAAGTAGTAGGAATTTTAACACAAATGTCTGGTGGTGAAGAAAGTACACTAGATGATATGATTATAATACCGTATACAGTTGCACAAAGATTAAATCGTGCAGGAAATGTTAGTACAGTATATATGAGAGCTACTAATCATGAAGATACAGAGAATGTTGTAAATAATGTAGAAAGATTATTATATGATTTATATGAAAACGAAAATTATTATCGTGTTACGAGCCAGGAAGCAATGCTAGAAACATTAAATAGTGTTACTAGTACAATGATGTTAGTATTGGGAGGCATTGCAGCTATTTCACTAATAGTTGGCGGAATAGGAATTATGAATATTATGATTGTTTCAGTAACAGAGAGAACAAAAGAAATTGGCATTCGAAAAGCAATCGGTGCAAAAAGAAAGAATATTTTAGTACAGTTTTTAATTGAAAGTTTGATTATTACTGGAATTGCTGGAATTATTGGTATTTTATTCGGATGTGGTATTATTAGCATTATTAATTATTTTGAAATTACAACTGCTGTTTATTCTATTGAATGGATGATAATATCATTTGGAAGTTCATTAATTATAGGCGTTATTTTTGGTATATTCCCAGCATATAAAGCTGCTAGTATGGATCCGATTGAAGCGTTGAGAGCTATGTAAATAGAAAGTGTTTAGTTAATATAAAATTTAGTAGGCAAAATAAAACTTTGCCTACTTTTTTGATATAATATGTATATCTTGACAAGAACGGATGTTTATGATAATTTAAATGCAAGAAGGAGTGGAATTTGATGGATTTAGAAGAAGAAAGAATTATTTGTCCTGGATTAGAAAAAGAAGACATAGATATAGAAACTAGTTTAAGACCACGTGTATTAGAAGATTATATTGGGCAAGATAAAGTAAAAGAGAATTTAAAGGTATTTATAGAAGCTGCAAAACAGAGAAATGAACCATTAGATCATACTTTGTTATATGGACCGCCGGGCCTTGGAAAAACTACACTTTCAAATATTATAGCAAATGAAATGAATGCAAATATTCGTATTACATCTGGCCCTGCCATTGAAAAACCAGGCGATTTAGCAGCTCTTCTTACTAATTTAGCGCCTGGAGATGTATTATTTATTGATGAAATTCATCGCTTAAATAGAAGTGTAGAAGAAATTTTATATCCAGCATTAGAAGATTTTGCATTAGATATTATAATTGGAAAAGGTCCTAGTGCACGTTCTATACGATTAGATTTACCAAAATTCACATTAATTGGGGCTACAACAAAAGCTGGAAGCTTATCATCGCCACTTCGCGATAGATTTGGAATTATACATCGATTAGAACTATATAGTGAAGAACAACTAACACAAATTGTAAAACGTTCTGCAAATATTTTAAAAATAGAAGTTACAGATAAAGGAGCAAAAGAAATTGCTTCTCGTTCTCGTGGTACACCGAGAATTGCAAACAGATTATTGAAGCGTGTGCGTGATTTTGCACAAATTGAAAATGGAAATTTGGTTACTGACGAAATCGCAGATAAAGCATTAGTTAATTTGGAAATTGATAAATTAGGTTTGGATAATATTGATAGAAGAATGTTAGAAACTATTATTAAAAAATTTGCAGGCGGACCAGTTGGGGTTGAGACGTTAGCAGCTGCAATTGGAGAAGATATTGATACTATTGAAGATGTTTATGAACCATATTTAATGCAAATTGGTTTTTTAAATCGTACACCGCGTGGTAGAATAGCGACGGTCGATGCTTATCGTCATATGGGGGTAGAATATCATGAAAAGTAAAATATTATTACATACTTGTTGTGCTCCATGTTCAACATATGTGGTGGACAAACTAAGAAAAGATGGATATGAAGATTTAACTTATTATTGGTATAACATTAACATTCATCCTTATACTGAATATAAAAATCGTTTAGATACATTAAAAATGTATGCAGAGATGATAAATATGCCTTTAATTATAGAAGATGATTATGGAATTCGTGAATTTACGAAAAATGTTGTTTCAGATATTGACGGTCGTTGTCATTTTTGTTATGCATCTAGATTAGAAAAAACAGCTCAATATGCAAAAGAAAATGGATACGATGCCTTTACTACTACGTTATTAGTAAGTCCATATCAAAAGCATGATTTGATTATAGAAATTGCAAATCAGATGGCAGAAAAGTATAATGTACCATTTTTATATCAAGACTTTAGAGAAGGCTTTCGTATTGGTCAACAAATGGCGAGAGATGCAGGACTTTATATGCAAAAATATTGCCGGTTGCATATATTCGGAGGAAGATAGGTATCTATACGCGAAAAATAAAAAAAGGCAGGAAACGCTTAAGGGAGAGGGGAAAAATTCATAATGGCAAAAAAGAAAAATGAAATATCAATTCGCTCTAGTGCGGCAGAATATTTAACTTATGTTGCAG
>CANQLS010000034.1 GCA_947624765.1 uncultured Clostridia bacterium | reverse complement strand
GTGGAAGAGCTGCTTCTGCTAATATTATTCCTTCATCAACAGGCGCTGCTAAAGCTGTTGGAAAAGTTATTCCTGAATTAAATGGAAAATTAACAGGTATGGCATTTAGAGTTCCAACTATTGATGTTTCTGTTGTAGATTTAACTGTTAATCTTGAAAAACCAGCTACTTATGAAGAAATTTGTAATGCAGTTAAGGAAGCTTCTGAAGGTGAATTAAATGGCATCTTAGGATATACAGATGAATTATTAGTTTCTTCTGATTTCATTCATGATCCTAGAACATCTATTTTTGATGCAAAAGCTGGTATTGCTTTAACTGATACATTTGTAAAACTAGTTGCATGGTACGATAATGAATGGGGTTATTCAAATAAATTATTAGATTTAGCTATATATATGAGCAAGCATTAAAAATATGATGAATAATTAAGAGTGAAGAGTAAATTATTTACTCTTCACCTAAATTTTAAGTTATTAATTATTCATTAAAATTCAAAAAGAGAGGAGATTGTTACAGTATGAATAAAAAAACTGTTGAAGATATTGACGTATCTGGTAAAAAAGTTTTAGTTAGATGTGATTTCAATGTGCCACAAGATGAAAATGGTAATATTACAGATGATAGAAGAATTCGTGAAGCATTAAAAACAATTCGTTATTTAATAGAAAACAACGCAAAAGTAATTTTGTGTTCTCATTTAGGTAGACCAAAGGGAGAGTTTAATTTAAAATATTCTCTTGCTCCAGTTGCAAAAAGATTATCTGAACTACTAGGAAAAGAAGTTAAGTTAGCTTCTGATGTTATTGGCGAAAGTGCTAAAGAGTTATCAAATAATTTACAAGATGGAGATGTAATGCTTTTAGAAAATGTAAGATTTCATAAAGAGGAAGAAGAAAATGATCCTGAATTTTCAAAGGCGTTAGCTTCTTTAGCAGAAATATATGTAAATGATGCTTTTGGAACTGCACATAGAGCACATGCTTCAACTGCAGGTGTAGCAGATTATTTGCCAGCTGTATGTGGATATTTAATTCAAAAAGAAATTGAAGTAATGGGAAATGCACTTCAAAATCCTGAAAGACCTTTTGTAGCAATTTTAGGAGGTAAAAAAGTTTCTGATAAAATTAGTGTTATTGAAAATTTAATTGATAAAGTAGATACATTGATTATTGGCGGAGGCATGGCTTATACATTTTTTAAGGCAAAAGGATATGAAGTAGGAAAATCTATTTGTGAATTAGATAAAGTAGATTTGGCAACTGAATTATTGAAAAAAGCTGAACAAAAAGGTGTAAAGTTATTATTACCAGTTGATAATGTAGTAGCAATTGAATTTTCTAATGATGCAGAAAGAAAAGTAGTTCACTCTGATGAAATTCCAGCAGATTGGCAAGGCATGGATATAGGACCAGAAACTGTAAATCTTTTTGCAGAAGAGTTGAAGAATGCCAAAACAGTTGTATGGAATGGACCATTAGGTGTATTTGAATTAGATAATTTTGCAGTAGGAACTAATAAAATTGCAGAAATATTAGCTAATATTGATGCTATAACAATAATTGGTGGTGGAGATAGTGCTGCAGCAGTTGAAAAAGGTGGATTATCTGATAAGATGACACATATTTCAACTGGCGGAGGAGCATCACTTGAATTCTTAGAAGGCAAAACACTTCCAGGTGTTGCATGCTTGCTAGAAAAGTAATGCATAATGCATATTTAAATTTTCGCTATTTATTAATGATTGTAGGGAGATGATAAGAAGTGAGAAAAAAAGTAATTGCAGGTAATTGGAAAATGAATAAATCTCCTGCAGAGGTAGAAGCTTTTATGAAAGAGTTTCCAAAACTTGTTGAAAATACAAAAAATGAAGTAATACTTTGTGTTCCTTTTGTGGATGTTGCTCTTGCATTAGAACTTGCAAAGGATACCAATATTAAAATTGGTGTTCAAAATATGCATTTTAAAGATAGTGGTGCATATACTGGTGAAGTTTCGCCAAAAATGTTAGAAGATATTGGAGTTGACTATGTAATTATTGGTCATTCGGAAAGAAGAGAATATTTTAATGAAACAGACGATAGTGTAAATCAAAAGTTAAAAGCTGCTTTTTCTCACCATTTAAATCCAATACTTTGCGTTGGAGAAACATTAGAGCAGAGAGAAAATGGAATTACAAAAGAATGGATTGTTGACCAAGTAAAGAAAGCTTTAGCTGATATAACAGCTGAACAAGTTGAAAAATTAATTATTGCATATGAACCTATTTGGGCAATTGGAACTGGAAAAACTGCAACGGCTGAAGAAGCAAATGAAGCAATTCATTGGATACGAGAAGAAATAGGAAGTTTATATGGTGAAGAAGTAGCACAGAAAATAATTTTGCAATATGGTGGAAGTGTAAAATCTTCTAATGCAAATGAATTGTTCTCTATGCCAGATATTGATGGTGGATTAGTTGGCGGTGCCAGTTTGGAAGCAGTAGAATTTTCAAAAATTGTAAATTATGATAAGTAAGGATAGAAAAGAAAGGAAGCATTCTTATGGAGAAAAAACTCATTATGTTGGCTATTTTAGATGGCTGGGGAATTAACGAAAGAGAGGAAAGTAATGCCGTTAAAATGGCTAAGACGCCTAATCTTGATGCGATTATGAAACAGTATCCTCATACTAAAATTCATACAAGCGGTTTAGATGTAGGCTTACCAGATGGACAAATGGGAAACTCTGAGGTAGGACATACGAATATTGGTGCTGGAAGAATTGTATATCAGGAATTAACACGTATTACGAAATCAATTCAAGATGGTGATTTCTTTGAGAAAAAAGAATTCTTAGATGCAATCAAATATTGTAAAAAGCAAAATAGCGATTTACATTTATATGGCTTGCTATCAGATGGAGGCGTACATAGTCATAATACACATTTGTATGCTTTGTTGGAATTATGCAAAAGAGAAGATTTTAAAAATGTATATGTTCATTGCTTTTTAGACGGAAGAGATACACCTCCTACATCAGGTGAAGGCTATATTGTAGAGTTACAAGAAAAAATGAAAGAATTAGGTGTTGGAAAAATAGCTTCTATTATGGGAAGATATTATGCAATGGATCGTGATAAGAGATGGGATCGTATTGAACTTGCCTATAATGCATTGGCGAAGGGCGAAGGATTAACTGCTAATTCTGCTATTGATGCCATTGAAAGTGCTTATCAACGTGAAGAATTTGATGAGTTTGTAAAACCAACTGTTATATTAGAAAATGATAAACCTATTGCTACAATTAAACAAAATGATTCAATAATATTCTTTAACTTTAGACCAGACAGGGCAAGAGAGTTAACAAGAGTTTTTGTAGATAAAAATTTTGATGGATTTGAAAAGAAATTTTTATATGTTAATTATGTTTGTATGACACAATATGATGAAACTATGCCAAATGTTGAAGTTGCTTTCAAACCAGATAAAATTGAAAATACTTTTGGTGAATATATTAGTAAATTGGGATATACTCAATTGCGAATTGCAGAAACAGAAAAATATGCACATGTAACATTTTTCTTCAATGGTGGTAATGAAGTAAAATATGAAGGAGAAGATAGAATATTAGTAAATTCTCCTAAAGTAGCAACATATGACTTAAAGCCAGAAATGAGTGCATACGAAGTAACTGATAAAGTGGTTGATGTAATTAGGAAAAGACAAGATGATGTTATTATTTTAAATTTTGCTAATTGTGATATGGTAGGTCATACAGGAGTATTAGATGCTGCCATTAAAGCGGTAGAAACTGTAGATGAATGTATTGGAAAAATTGTTGATGAAATGATAAGTCAAAATGGTGTAATATTAATTACAGCAGATCATGGTAATGCTGAACAAATGGTAGATTATACAACTGGTGATCCATATACTGCTCACACTACTTTCCCAGTACCACTTATTATTGCTGGACTAGATAAAAATGTAGAATTAAAAGAGGGAAGATTAGCAGATTTAGCGCCAACAATGCTAGATATTATGGGAGAACAAAAACCAAAGGAGATGACAGGTGAAAGTTTAATAATTAATGTTGAAAGGAGCTAATGTATATGGCTGGTAAAGAAGAACTTGTAAATGTAACAATTCCTAATAATCTTACTAAAAATCAAATTGAAATGATGAAAATTAGTGGTATGTTTGAAAATCCAGAAGAAATGCAAGGAAAACAATATGAGATAACGCCGAAACAAGCAGAATTTTTGATGAATTGTGAAATAATTTCGGAGTATTCCGTGTATTCAGAAAAATCAAATGATGAAATTCAACAAAAGCCAGATGAAAAGAAAGATGATGTAGAAATTGAAGAAGATAATGATGACGTTATAGAAGAAGAGGAAGAAAAGACAGAAGAAAAAAAAGAAGAAACAGAGGAAAAAGAAGAAGAAGAAAATAATGAAAACAAAGATGAGAAAAATGTATCTCAAAAAGAAATGGAACATTTGAAAAAAAGAGTGTTAAAATTATTGCCAAATCTTCAAACATATCAGCGTTTGTCTATGGAAGAACAAAAGTTATTATTGGATGCCTATAGTAAAAAAAATTCGAGCGATTTTTATTGGCATTTCAATGATGAAAAGTTTTTAGATGATATCAATCTAAATGGAAATATTTCTTTAGATAGAATAAGAAACATTCATTATTTAATGCGTGGCGCGATTACTATGCAAGACCATATGGAAGATAAGCAAGAAGAGAATATAAATATACCAGAGCCATATTATAAAATAGAATTACCGAAATTAGTAAGTGAAATGCCAAACAGTTTAAAAGCAAGAACTGAACAAGAAGTTGCACAAGAGATAAGAGAAATGATATATGCAGTAGCTAGCAGTAATTCTAAACCAGAAGCGATTTTAATTGAATTTAGAGATTTAAAATCAAAAATAAACGATGAAAAAGATATTTTATCTGCTGAGATTGGCAAGGGTGAAAACGCACTACAAAAGAAAGCATATATAGAAACAATGGACACCTCCATAATTTCAGCTGTTATGGAAGAGGCTAAGAGAATAACCAATGTTGAAGTTAATTTTGATGATATTGATTGGTGTAATCCAATGCAAAGGAATCAAGTAATGAGATTGTTGCATGAAGTAAGTGAAGAAACTGGTAAATATCCAAATTCATTAATTGATAATTTACATGTTAATTTTGTAATAGATGATAAAAAAGATGTTGAAGAAATGAAAAATACTTTAGCTGATTTAAATGATGTAGGTGTACAGCTTGAAGTTAATTGTGAAGTAGATCATAATGATGAGAAATTGAATGAGGAAGTAGACAAAGCATTAGATGAAGAAGGGGTAACAAGGGAAGAAGATATTGTAGGAGAAGTTGGTGAAGAAATGCTACGTGTAGCAATGGGAGCAACGGCTATAGGGGTAATAGGTAGAGAAATATCAGATCACGAAATGGAACGACAACGTAATTAATTTATAAGGAGAAAATTATGGAAGAACTAAATTATGAAAAACGATATGCTTATGCTGAATTAGAAGTTATTATAAATCATTTAGGTGAAAAGTATAAGAGCAAAATTCCACCTAAAATTTTAAGAGAAATAAAAGAAGAAAAAAAATATGGTTATATTCCAGATTTTGATTTTTCAAAACCACTTAGTGACCAAATTACAAGACAAGAAACTAAAAATATGATTGCTTTTTTATATCATGAATATTGGTGTGAAAATGAAGAAGAAAAGAAAAAATTAGAACAGGCAATTTTGAAAAATCAACAAGATGAAAAAGAAAAACAAAAAAGAGCAAGAAAAGATGAAATAGCAAAAAAGGCGCATATGAATTTTGTTTCTTTAGATACTGCATTAAAAGAAAAATCTGAAAAGAAATAATGAAAGTCAGAAAAGCACTAGAAAATATTTTCTTGTGCTTTTTTGATTGATTTCGACATTGATATGTGGGATAATTAGATGAGAATGAAAAAAGTGAGGTAGATTATATGGAAAAGGACAAGCAAAAATTTATTAAAATTGCAGGAAGAGTTGGAGTTTTTTTAGGCACATTGTTATTGCTATACTTATTGTATAAATTTGCAGTTTATTTTATGCCATTTTTTATTGCTGCAATTATTGCGTTAATCATTGAACCAATTATTAAATTTTGCATGAATAAACTAAAATTAAGCCGAAGAGTGAGTGCTATATTGGTAGTAGGGCTTACAATTATTTTATTTACATGTGGTATTGTTTGGGGTTCAATTTCATTAGCAGACGAAGTTATTAAATTAACATCTAATTTAGGACCGTATATTACAGATATTATTAATAACACAGAACAATTTATTTCTACTATAGGAGAACGTTATCCTGGCATACCAGAGCAAGTAATTGCTGGAGCTGAGAATTCTATTGTTGAATTCTTTAATGATTTTGGTAGTTATATTAAAAATCTAGCAGGCAAACTATTACAATGGCTATTTTCAGTACCAACAGTAATCACAAATATTGTGATTACAATTTTAGCATTAATTTTCTTTACTAAAGATAGAATTTATGTAATTGATATGTTGGAGCATCATATGCCCAAAGCGTGGATAAAAAGAGTAACACAAGTAATAGGAGAAACTTTATCTACAATTGGGGGATATGTACGTGTTTATGCAAAGATTATTTTGATTACTTTTGCTGAATTATATTTATCATTTACAATTTGTCGCATGATAGGTTTTGAAATTTCTTATCCATTTATGCTAGCTATTATTATTGCAATTGTAGATATTTTGCCTATACTAGGAGTAGGAACTGTATTAGTTCCTTGGGCAATTTGGCTTTTTGCAACAGGTCAAGTTGGTTTTGGTATTGCAATTGCAATAACTTATATTGCCATTTTCATTATTAGACAATTTATAGAACCAAAACTTGTTAGTAAGCAATTTGGAATTCATCCATTAATTACATTATTTGCTATGTACGCAGGTTTTAGAGTAGCAGGTGTATTTGGACTAATTTTAGGACCAATAACATTAATGATTTTAAAATGTATTTTTGCTAAGCAGTTGGATAGGGGGTTGTTTAAGGATTTGTTTGATGAAAAGTGAGAGATTGCAAAATAATTGGACAATTTCGTTGTTGGACTTCACGTCGGACATCCTCAACGTACCACCTGTACGCCTCCGGTGTCCTCGTTTGTCCGCCTAGAACTTGCCTCAATTATTTTGCAATCTAAAAAATATCAGAAATAATTGGACAATTTCGTTGTTGGACTTCACGTCGGGCATCCTCAACGTACCACCTGTACGCCTCCGGTGTCCTTGTTCGTCCGCCTAGAACTTGCCTCAATTATTTTGCAATTTTTATTATTTATTAAGATTTTTTATTCTGGTTTGTGCACAAAAATGTCTTCTGGTGTTGTAATTTTTTTCATGCTTTCTATTTGTACTATTGGCATTTCCCCGTGATAATCTCCTTTTGTGATTTTTCCAGCTATTTCTATCCAAACATTATCTTCAAATTCATTAGCATTTGGATATTGACAAAGAAATCCCACAATTTGTGCTTCAGTGTTGTTAATCAGCATATCTCTTGCCAAAACAAATTCATTTGATTTAAAATCATTAGCACGAAAAACATATCCCGTTGCATGAATTTTCTTTCCAACATAATTATCAATATTTTGGTGGCAATCTTTTAATATTGTTGTATAATTTTCATTTGTCATTACAATTTCTTCATTCGTAGCAAAATTTAAAAATCGAACTAATGCACTAAAAACAAAAATAATAGCAATGATTATAATGAGAAATAATAATATTTTAGGAACACTTACTTTTAAATTAATAATTTTCATATAGCACCACCTCAGTAATAAGTATGTAAAATTTTCTTGCAATATGACAAGATGATTGATAAAATAAATTAAGAAGAAAAGGTAATGAAAAGGAGCCGAAAATATGATTATAGCGATTGATGGACCTGCCGGTACAGGCAAGGGAACTATTAGTAAATTATTATCAGAACGATTAGGCTATGTATATATTGATACAGGAGCTATGTATCGTGCTATTACATTAAAAGTAATTCGCGAAAAAATTTCTCTTGATGATGAGAATGGTATTAAAAAACTATTAGATAATACAAACTTAGATTTTGATGATAATCAGCATATTTTATTAGATGGCGAAGATGTGTCTGGAAAGATTAGAACACAAGAAGTGAATAATCTTGTGTCACTAGTTTCATCAATTGTTATAATAAGAGAAAAATTAGTCGAGCAACAACGTAATTTAGGCAGCTCTAAAAATATTGTAATGGAAGGACGAGATATTACTACTGTGGTATTTCCAAATGCGGAAGTAAAAATTTATTTAACTGCAACATTAGAAGAAAGAGTGCAAAGAAGATATAAAGAAATGCTAGACAAAGGCATGGAAGTTTCGTATAATGAAGTATATCAAACTATTCAAGAAAGAGATGAAATGGATATGCATAAAAAAGTTGGAGCTTTGAAAATAGCTCCAGATGCAAATGTAGTAGATTCTACAGGAAAGTCCATTGAAGAAGTATATAAAGAAATTCTACAATATGTAAAAATGAAAGGAGAATGAAAAATGAACCCATATGATAAAGTTCATGAATTAGTAAGATCAATTAAAGAAAGTGAAGAAGTAAAACAATATATGAAAATTAAGGACGAGTTATATCAAGATGATAAAAATAAAGAAATGATTAAAAACTTTAGGGATATGCAAGCAGAAGTACAATCTTTGTTAATGCAAGGTCAAGAAGCAGATGGTGAAAAGATGGAAAAATTACAAAATTTATATCAAATCTTAGTTAGTAATCCAAAGATAAAAGAATTTTTCGATAAAGAAGTTCAATTTGACGTAATGCTATCTGATATTTATAAAATTATAGGAGAAGGATTAAAAGAAATATTAGAATAGGAGTAGAAGATGATTATATTATTCATACTTTTAATAGCTATTATATTTTTGTTAATCGTTAATCACAAAACTTTGCAAGAAACGAAAGAATTAGCAACAAATGTATCTTTTGATAAGATAACAGAAGCATTGCCAAATAATGAAGAAATTTGCAAAGAGATACAAAAACAAGTTGGTCATGAATGTGAAATTCAATTAGATTCAAATGCAAAATCAAGTGCTTATATATTTTTTCAAGACAAAATGATATTAAGCGATACAGAAAGCAGCAGGAAAAATTACACTAGAGTTCTTTTTATTGCACATGAATGTGTTCATTCTGTACAAGATAAAAAAACTCATTGGATTAATTTTACTTTGGCAAATATAAAAAATTTATATGATTTTATTTTATTTATATTATTGTTATTTGGAAAGGGTTCATTAGAACTAATAATGATTTCTTTTCTTATTTCGTTTTTATCATTTTATTATCGCATTATATTAGAAGCAGATGCAGTATATCGTAGTGTTATGGTATCTAAAAAATATTTAGGAAAAAAGAATTTAGATTCTATAGCTGAAAAATATGAAGAAATCATACCTAAAACAATTGCTGGAATGTATTTTTCCTATATTTCACCAATACTTATTAAATTAGCAGTATTTGTATTGATGAATTGCATAATTTAGAAAAGCAATTCCAAAACGTGTCGAATTTTAAGACTTTTGGAAAAATATTTCCAAAAGTTTGACTATCTTTAAGATTTGTAATATAATATTACTAAGGAGATGGTCTTATGATAGAAAGAACCGAATATTTAGATTTATTAAAAAGATTTAAAGATAAAGATTTAATAAAAGTTATTACTGGAATAAGAAGATGCGGAAAATCTACTTTATTTGATTTATTTATAGATTATTTAAAAACTAATAAAGTTAAAGAAAAAAATATAATAAAAATAAATCTTGAAAATCCTGAATATCATTTTGACGACTATATGTCATTATATAACTATGTAAATTCTCAAATAAAAAATGATGAAAAATATTATATATTTTTAGATGAAGTTCAAAATGTGCCTGATTTTCAAAAAGCAGTGGATGGATTATATATCAAAAAAAATGTTGATATATATATAACTGGTTCAAATGCATATCTTTTGTCTGGCGAACTTGCTACTTTGTTATCTGGTAGATATATAGAAGTAAAAATGTTGCCATTATCATTTAAAGAATATCTGTCAGCTTTTAAAAATAGACAAGAAGGTACAGATAGAATTTTTATGGAATATATGAAAAATGGTGGTATGCCAGGTAATTTAGCTATATTAGAAACTAATCCTAATGATTTAGATAAATACTTAGATGGAATTTTTTCAACTGTTGTTTATAAAGATATTATGGCAAGAAATAAAATAACAGATAAAATATTGTTAGAGAGTGTTATCAAGTATATTTATGACAATATTGGTAGTTCAATATCCGTAAAAAAGATAAGTGATACATTAACAAGCAAAGGAATAAAAACAAATAATCATACAGTAGAGAATTATATAACTTTCTTTTTGGAAAGCTTTCTTATATATAAGGCAGAAAGATTTGATGTAAATGGCAAAAATTTACTTGCTAGAGATTATAAATATTACGCTGTTGATACTGGTCTTAGAAGTTATTTACTTGGTAAAAAATCATATAGTGATATGGGACATATATTAGAAAATATAGTTTATCTTGAATTATTAAGAAGAGGATATAGAGTTTATATCGGAAAAGTGGAGGATTTAGAAATAGACTTTGTTGCTGAAAATAGGGATGGATTAAAATATTATCAAGTAGCATTAACAGTTCGAGATGAAAAAGTATTAGAAAGAGAGTTAAAATCACTACAAAAAACAGGGGATCATTATCCAAAATATTTAATAACTTTTGATTTAGATATGGAAGCTGACTATGATGGAATAACAAAAGTCAATATAGTCGACTGGTTGTTAAATGAGGATTAATATAATATTACTACTTAACTAAAGATATAGATTAAATAGAAAATAGTAAGATTTTAGGTCTTACTATTTTTTAACTTTATATACTTTAATTATAAATTTTTATTATTTTTTTCTTCTATAGTTATTTTTATATTAAACTTTTTACACATATCTATAAAGTCATTTAAGTACAT
>CANQLS010000033.1 GCA_947624765.1 uncultured Clostridia bacterium | reverse complement strand
GTTCAAATGCACGGCAGAAGGGATCTACAGGATGCTGCGCTCCTGCTATTTGCAGGAGATTGGCAAAAAGGGGCTGGACCCCTGTGTGTTCGATTGCCAGATTGAAAATCTGGCAGGGTATTTCCGTGACTTCATTCGCGGAATCAAAAAGGAGGAACTTCCGTGAATGTCAAGCCCCACACCAACTGGTGCGGGGCTTTTGCGTGATTTATATTTAATCTAATTGATTCATGATTAATTCATATAATTGTCTATGCTTTTTGTGAATTACGTCTAATAAAATGCCACAAATAAAAAGTAGTAATGATATAATTAAAAATATGCCTGATGCAATTAAACTTGGAAATTTTGGTACTAATCCTGTTTGAACGTATCCAATCATTACTGGGATAAATAAGCATACGGCAAATATAAAAGTAAGTAATGATAGAATAGAGAAGAATGACATTGGTTTATATTCTTTAAAAAGAGAAGCAATTGTTTTTAAAACTTTTATACCGTCTGTTACAGTATTTAATTTTGAAAAACTATCTTCAACTCTATCTTGATAAGGAACTGGAATTTCTAGCAATCTGTAATTTTTATCTAAAGCGTGAATGGTTAATTCTGTTTCAATTTCGAACCCCTTTGATAAAATAGGAAAGCCTTTGATAAACTCATAACTAAAGGCTCTGCTTCCTGTCATCACATCATGAATGTTACTTTTAAATATCATGTTAATTAGTCGCCTAACTAATTTATTACCAAACCCATGAAATCTTCTTTTGTTTTCTGTAAAATAAGTAGAAGATAATCTGTCGCCAATAACCATATCTGCTTTTTCTTCTAAAATATAATTACACATTTCTCTAGCTTTATCAGCTGGATAAGTATTATCACCGTCAACCATGAAATAACATTTTGCTTTTATTTTTCTAAAAGCACATTTCACTGCATTACCTTTTCCTTGTTTATATTCATATAAGACAATAGCACCATTTTCTTTTGCAATTTTATCTGTACCATCTTTTGAATTATTATCAATTACATAAATATCTGCTTCTGGTAAAGCCTTTTTATAATCTTGAATAACAGTGGCTACTGTTTTAGCTTCATTGTAGCATGGCACAATTACAGCAATTTCACTTTCATATTTTTTCATACGAAAACTCCTTTATTATTATTTAAATTCTTTATTGTTACTAAGTAGTATCCCCATGTAAGAATGGCTACAAAAAATGAATAAGCAGTTCTACATGATAGGAATGGGTGTATTTGTGTGTGATTAGCTAGTACAAAATACCATACCATTGTAACTAAGCTGATTGAAAGAACAGGTAAAGAATTTAAAATGTTTTTCCAAAATGTTTTAAAATTATATTTTCCATTTTCTTTTATAATTCCGTACATAGACAATCCATACTTTTTTAATCGATAGATGAGTATTGAAAGTCCTATTATGCCATTAACAAAAATAATAAAATAATTTAATTTTGATTTAAATAATAACAGCATATCACGAAGTAAAATTAATCTCGAAAAGTGGTCATCAAATGCAGTTAAATTAGAACTTCTAAATGTAATAGCTTTTAATGCATTAGCTATTACATTTTCTTTTAAGATAAGTGTTGCAAGTACCCATTTTGCTGTCCACATTATACCATATCCTAATGTCCAAGAAATACCGCATGCAAGAATTCGTTTCACTTGTTCTTTGAAAGATAGTTTTTCAGAAACAAGAACTAAAATAAGTAGTAGACCTAATGTGGTAATTGGATAAGTAAGAAAATCCATAAAGCTAGTTATCATGCCTACAATTGTAAAAAGCAAAAAATGAAGATGATGTTTAATGATTTTTTCATTTAACAATAAATAAACAATCATGCTTATACAAGTTACATACCAAATAGTAGAATTTTGCAATGATAAAAATGTTGCCATAGGGTTCATTATCAAAAATGCACTGAGAATTGGTAATATTAAAATACTAGCTTTCTTTTTCCATAAGAGATAAACTAAAGCACTAAGCAAAATAATGTGTATAACAGTATTAATTATACGAATTTGACCATAGTTAAAAAAAGCAAGAAGAGGTCTTAGGAAAATTAAATAACCATGCCAGTAACGATAGTATGAATCTTTGACAGGGGGATTTTCTGTATTACATGTTGCGACTTGGTCATAAGGAGAATTTTCACCATTTAATACATAATAATTGTTCATTGTTTTATTAAGTATATTTTCATTTCCACGATATGAAGCAATAAGTAACATCATGGAATCTGTTTCATTATCTAAAACAGAAGTTATTTTTTCTCCTAACATATAATGTGATGATTCTTTAGCTAGCGTTTCTTTACTTTCTAAAAGATGCTTTTCAAGATTTGATGTATCAATCAAATAACTAGCAGAAACAAGAAACATGCCTATGGCTATGATAGAAATTACTGTCAAGAACCATATTAAGACTCTTTTTCTCATCTTATCCTCCTCTTGAATAATCTTAATTATTTACTATTCATTAGGTTTTTAGTCGTATATCTTCGCCAAAAAATTTACAAATGTGAAAGTTACCAATTAAACGAGATAATATTCTATCATCATAGTTTTTGGCTAAATCTTCTAAAGACAAATTAGTAGATATAATCGTTTTAGTATTAGGATTTAAAAGTCTTGTATTTATAATTGTAAATAATTCTGTAAATTTTGCAGCGGTTAAATTTTCGGTTCCCAAATCATCAATTATTAATAAATTAACTTGGAATAGATTTTCTTTAGTTGAATTATATTTGTTATTGAATTTTGATTCAAAAATACTGTCTAAAAGTAGAGGAGATGTTTGATACAATACTGTATAACCTTTCTTTAAAACCTCATTTGCAATGCAACTAGATAAAAATGTTTTTCCAATTCCTGGAGTTCCAGTGAACAGTAAATTTTTTTGATTTGGATTTTCAAAATTTTCTATAAATGTTTGTGAGATTTCTTTTATTTTTTCTATATTTTGTTTTGGCGAAATTGCAACACCATATTTTTCTACATCAGGTTCATTAGAAAATAACTCACTATTAAAATTATCAAATGTATCACTTTTTAAACGGTATAAATTAGATTTATTATAAGCTTCATTTAGTATTTCTTGTTTTAAACAACTACACATTTCACTTCCAGTTGTAGTGGTAATATAGCCAGTATCTTGACATTTTTCGCATACGTAATGTGGAGTTAGACAGATTTGCATAGTATTTAAAATGTTTTCTTTTTCTAATTTAAGAGCAGTAAGTTTACTTTTTAAATCTGCTTTTAAATTTTCTTTTGTAGCATCATCACTGATTAATGCAGCTTTTGAACTTTGAATTCCAAGAAGTGCAATTTTTTTATCTATTTCGGCAAGTCTTGGATTTCTCTGATAAGCTTCTTCTTTCTTTAGTTGATATTCATAAGTTGCAGAATTTCGCCTATCTTCATATTTACGTTCAATAGTTTTATAAACTTCTGGGAACATATTTCAAACACCTTTCTATACATTGGCGTAAAACTTTTTTAGATTTGCATATTGATTAGTTTCAGTATCTGTATATTTTTGTACATTAGTTTTTCCGCCTTCCATGTTTTTAATTTCTTTTTGTTTTTGCTTTTGTTCTTTTAAAAACTGATTAATTTCTTCCGCAGAATTTAATTTCCTATCGTGCCAATCTGTAATAATTTTATCTATATAATCGAAACTTGGATTCGTTCGAGAAGTTGTTTTCTTAAGAGCAATTTCAATAGTTTCTAGTGGATAACCATATTCAGATACCCATTTTTCAACATATGCTTCTTCATATTGCGATAATTTTCTACTTAAACCTAGTTTTTTAACAATAGCTTTCTTTATTTGGGAAACTTTTTCATATTCAATGTAATATTTATCTAAATCGTCGGCTGTTTTTATATTGTTTGATGCCCAACCTTCTGCTACTGCATACAAATATTTTTTATGTAATGCTTGTCTATCAAAACAATATTTAAATAATGAAAACATAACGTGTTCATCAAACTGATATTTTGAAAATAAGAAGTCAATATCAGTGTACCATGCAGGGGACATAACACCTTGAAAAAATGTATTATTAATAGTAGTAATAATTTGATTATGTAATACATTCTTTGAAATAGCATCTTCTGCAGAAGAGGTAAGTTTTGGTTTATATAACTTATCAACTTCTACCTTTTTCAAATCTGCAAGTGTATATTTGTCTTGCATTTTTATAATCACGTTGTTTTCTTCCCAATATTTTAAACCTTGCTCTACAGTTTTTAAAGGAAGGGATAGTCTTTTTGATAAGTCTAATGGAGAAATTTCGCTACCATATTTACATAAAAATAGGCAATACAAATATATCTTAACGTAGTCTCCATTTGCTATACACATATATTCGCTAATAAATACTTCTGGAATATTTAAATCAGAAAATAGCATAGATAAATTTTGTTCGAAAGTCATTTTATACCCTCCTTTTGTCTTTTCAAATCATATCGTTTTTTGAAGTTTTTTGCAATATCTTTTTAGAAATAAATTTGTAATCTTTGCTCGTAATATTTGAGGAGTTTTCTTCTTTTTTTGTTCCGCTGTATAAATAAATTTTAGCATTTTTGCGAAAACGATATACACTAATTAAAAATGGGAGAAATGGCTCATTTTTTATACCTACACCTAATAAAATTGTTGGGGGAACAAAAAGAAAAATAAAAATTCCAACGGATAGAAAAAAATCTAATTTTATTAAATACAAAATACAAAAAATCATAATACCATATATGCTCAGTGGTAAAAGAACTCTATATTCTATAATACCTAAGAATTTATTAGCATATCGATAGTTAACAGGAAAAATATATTTTTTCATAATTACCTCGTAAACATAGATTTTATGCCAGCAATTCCTGATTGAAAATTACTGCTAATACCAAGTCCACCCATTAATTCTTTTACATATTCATTAGATTTTAACAATGTTAAGATACTGCCCACCAGAAGTAATTCTTTAAGAGGAGTGGATATATTCTCTTTCATAATAGCGTAAGGAAAAAGTAAAACGAGTGCAATAAATACTTGTAAAATAAGAAGTGTCAAAAAGCATTTATACCAGCTTTTAAAAAGCCCAACTGTTGTTTGATTTAATAAGCACAAGATAGCAAATGGCGAAAGTAAAATTAATACTTTTATAAGAATGTATCTTAAGGCAAAATTAATTATGAGAGTGAATGATGACATAGACATAACGCCAGATAAGATTCCTTGTAAAGAAAAAACATTTAAGTTTTTATTATTAAAAGTATTTACTAAATTTGAAAAAGAAAGTTCAGCATCAAAAATATTTTCGCCAAGTTCACGGATAAAAGTAGTTACAGCTGATACAATATCTACTAAGTACATGGAAATCGAAAGAGAAAAATTCATAAATATAGCAATTAAAATGGCACGCAAAAGGAATTGATAAGGCGACTCTACAGCTTGACCAGAGTAGGTTGTAAGCATTAGTCTAACAGCATAATATAAAATAAAAGCAAATAGTAGAGCATTAGCTAAAATTAGTAGACCTGTTTTTGTATCTGTGCCTAAAATTCTTTCGAGATATTCTGTTGTAGCTATATCTTTTTTAATAAATGCTAAATCATCTAATAGTGGGAAAATTGCATTGTCGATTGATTGAAAAAGACTTTGACATAGATTGTTAATAGTATCTAAAATAACACTTCCAATATCAATTTCTTGAGCAACAGCTTCTGTTTCCATTTAAAACACCTACCCTTTAGCAAGTGTAGAAATAACTGTTAAAACTAGGTCAACACTAAGGATAAAAGCGTAAGAAAATAAAGTGCTTTTAATTAGTTTTTTACCTGTTATAATTCGTTCTTCATCACCAAAACTAAATTTTTTCATTAATACTCCAGTGCCAATTGCAACTGCAGCTGCAGGAGTTGATATTTTTATAATCCATTCTTTAATTTTTGTTAATGCTGAA
The DNA here is from genome assembly GCA_947624765.1 of uncultured Clostridia bacterium. Classification (GTDB taxonomy): domain Bacteria; phylum Bacillota; class Clostridia; order TANB77; family UBA1234; genus RGIG4465. The sequence continues at coordinate 5,124 of CANQLS010000033.1, read as the reverse complement.
TTAATATTTTTAATTAATTTTGGATCACTAGCACAAAAGCAAATATTAGTGAAAAGTAAAGTGAAAATGAAAATAAGAATAAGTATTTTTTTTATCATATAAATCTTCCTTTCAAATTTAAGTTTTGTTGATGTAACGGTGTAAGCTGAACGATTTGCGGCTCTAATACTTGTACACCATTTGATAAAAAGCAAACTGCTTGAAATGTTTGAAGTTCACGAGAAAATGTGTTAAAGTCATAAATAAAATCATGTTGAATTTGAGTGCTAATGCTTTCGGATAAACTGGAATTGTCCGATTTAAATGCATTAAATAAATAATTATATTTTGTTTCCTTTGCATTTTCTGAAATGCTACGAGAAATTTTGACTTTATCTTCTTTTCCGAGCTGTTTTTGAGCTTCTTCAATAGTATATGTATCGTCAGCACGAAACCATATTTTATTAACTAAGCTTTGTATTATTACTTTAGCGGCAGCTTCGTTTTTAATTGTATTTAATAGAGAAGTATAGCTTTGTGTTGATACAATATTAATACATTTTGCTTCTCTGCTTTGCGAAAAGAAGTCAGCATCATTTTCAGTAGCATATTCGTGATATTCATCACATAAAAATGCAACGGGTTTTATTATATTTGGTTTGGCTAATCGCATTAAAACTTCTGATTGGAAATCTAGTTTTAGGTATGTAGCGATTACCTTAGCTAGATTTCGATATTCTGCAACATTCATATTTAAAACAACAATGGTATTCCCTAATTGGTGGAATCCAGAAAAATTTAAGTCTTCTTTTGGGGGGCAAAAGGTATGACTAACTTCATAATCATTAATAAAAAGTTGTGTGATTCGGGTGATTTCTGATTGAATAATCGAAAGAACTCTGGTATCTAACGTTTTGTACTCATTTTGAAAAAAATCTAAACAAGAGTTTAAGTCATGAATTTGTGTGGAAGAAAAACAATTAGAGAGAAATTTTTCTTTCACAATGGAAAATTTTTCTTCTAAATATTGTGGGGAATTAATAAGCTTATGTAGTTCGACGAATGTTACGTAGTTATCATTATAAAGTCTGCATAATTTAATGCATTCTGATAGATAACTTTCTACTTTGTCTAGCCAATAAGTATCAGTAACTTGTTGGTTAGAAAATAAAGTAAGAATTGTTCTTAAGCGATTAGCCAAGATTGATGGCTTAAGATTTGGTTTATCTAAAGGATTATAACAGTATTTTCCGCTTAGTTCTAGTACAATTACTTTCCTATGATAAAGTTGATTTAATTCTAATACTTTTGAATAAAAATTACCTTTTACATCTAATATGAGCATACCAATATCTTGTTGCATAAGTTGATTGAGAAAAGGATACATTGCCGAAGATGTTTTTCCGGTTCCAATCGTGCCTGTAATGAAAATGTTTTGATAAAGCCCTTTTTCTGAAATAACAACAGGAAGATTTGTTGAAAGATTTGTACCAACATGTAGTTGTAATCCATTTTCAATATTGTTTTTTGGCTTTTCTAAATTTGGAAGCGGAAAATGGCGATGCCAAGTATAAGAAATAAAAATCCAAGAAATAATAACAGTTATCATATAAAAATTTTTTATATGTTTCCAAATCCATTCTGGTATTTCTCGTGTGCCGCCTAACCATTCTATAGAAATAGATTTCGCTTGATAGATGCGATAAAATAGAGTGAATTGGAATAGTAAAATTATGATGACGGTTATTGCAATAAAAATGGGTTTGTAGTATAATGCTTTAGGAAGTTGTATAAGAATCATCTCCAATCTGCTGTAATTTTTCCTTTGCTTAATGTTAGTTTTGAACCTTGTTTTTCATGGAGAATTCGCATTTCAAATATAGAATAAACTGTATATAATGCAATGACACTGTGAGTAATAAATGAGTAAAAGAAAATTTTAAATAATGTGGGGGTATCTAATACAGAATTCAAAATAATAGATGTAATGGATAATACTAAGATTAAGAAAAGGTAGTATTGTGATAATTTCATTTCATCACCACCTTTTGACGACATTATAACATGAAATTTTTAATTGTCTAGTGTTATTTATTAAATTTTCTTAAAAACTGTTCGACAAAATACGACAAAATGTCGATGAATGTCTTGAGTCAATTAAGATTAATATTAAATGTTAGGAGGGATAAATATGATAACAAAGGATATGCTAATCGGTGAGGTTTTAGAAGCAAAGCCAGAAGCAGCTGAAATATTAATGTCAGCAGGTATGCATTGTTTAGGTTGCCCAGCATCAGCAGGAGAAAGTTTAGAAGAAGCTTGCTTAGTACATGGGATTGATGTTGATTCAGTTTTAGAGCAATTAAATGCATAAAAATATTATGAATATTATTTTCAAAAATTTTTAAAATTTTGTTGACATATGCTTAAAAATGTTGTAACATAGAGAAGCAGTTGCAGTAGCAACTCATGTGGGCTATTAGCTCAGTTGGCAGAGCACTTGACTTTTAATCAAGTTGTCCCGCGTTCGAATCGCGGATAGCTCACCATTTTAGGCCCGTTGGTCAATCGGTTAAGACATCGCCCTTTCACGGCGGAGTGAGGAGTTCGACTCTCCTACGGGTCACCAAATCGCCAGTGTAGCTCAGTTGGTAGAGCAACTGACTTGTAATCAGTAGGTCGTCTGTTCGATTCAGATCACTGGCTCCAAAGAAACTTGCAATTAATAATGTATTATTGATTGCAAGTTTTTTGTTTTATCAATAAATATTTTTTAATGTTCATATTGTCAAATAGCGAAACATACGATATAATGTTCGTGTAGATAAAGGAAGTAATAGCAGAGCGGTTAGCCCCTAATCAGCAAATAGCTTTAGCTTTTTTGCAACGAAAGGGGGTGATAGTATGATACATAACAGTTTAATAGAATTACTTATAGAAGTTGTATTTATAGCTATCATCTTGAAGAGGATACTCGACAAGATAAAAAAATAATCACTCTGTCTTTGACCGAAGGCTTGTGATTATTTTTTTTAACATATATGGGTTAACCGCTTTTGCGGATTTCCTTTATCTATTTATATTTTAGTATATTTTATGATATAAGTCAATAATATTTGCACAAAAACGCTAAGCACTAAAATTGATAAATTTATTTACATTTTAAACTAATTAATATTGAAAAATGATTTACAAAATAGAGTTTATAAATTAATAGAGGAGAGATATTATGATTGTAACGCATACGCTTGAACCAGTTTATTTTAAGGATTCTAAAGTCTTGATTTTGGGAAGCATTCCCTCTGTGAAATCAAGAGAAGTTGGATTTTATTATGGACATCCTCAAAATAGATTTTGGAAAACGCTTGAAGCGGTTTATAAAGAAAAAATAGGTGATATAAAAGAAGAGAAAATAGAATTTTTAAAAAAGCACAAAATAGCACTTTTTGATGTGGTTAAAAGTTGCGAAATTTCTTCTTCAAGCGATAGTTCAATTAAGAATGTAGTTCCTAATGATTTAGTATCAATTATTAATAATTCAAAAATAAATGTAATTTTTACAACAGGGCGAAAAGCAAATGAACTTTATAGAAAATATTGTTTCTTAGATACAAAAATAGAAGCAAGGTATTTGCCGAGTACATCTCCAGCTAATTGTCCTAAAGGTATAGAAGAAAAATTAAAAATTGCTTATAGTCAAATAAAGGCATACACAGATTAATGCGTATGCCTTTTTCATTATATTACCCAACCACCGTTAGGAGAAATAACTTGACCTGTTATATAATTTGCATCATTGCTTGCAAGGAATAAAGCTAGACTAGCTATATCAGTTGTAGAACCTATCTTACCAAGTGGAATTTGTGATGTAATTTCGTCGAATTCCTCTAGTGTATAATCGCTTACCATATCTGTCATTATTATGCCTGGTGCAATGCAATTAACACAAATATTACTTGGCCCAACTTCTTTTGCTAATGCTTTTGTCATGCCAATAACAGCTGCTTTTGAAGTAGAATAAGCTACTTCATTTGATGCTCCAACCATTCCCCAAACAGAAGAAATGTTGATAATTTTTCCTGATTTTCTAGCAATCATTTCTGGCAATGCTTCTTGTGTGCAGTTAAATACGCCATTTAAATTTACTCCCATTAAACGATTCCATTCTTCTAAAGTAACATCTTGAAAAAGTCCTGTGCTTGATACTCCAGCATTATTAATAAGAATATCGATATGTCCAAATTTATTTTTTATAAAGCTAAACATTTCTGATACTTCTTCTCTATTAGAAACATCAGCCTTGCACATTGTTACATTCGGAAAAGCATTTGCAATTTCTATAGCAGCAGTTTCAGAAGTATTGTAATTTAAGATAACATTATATTCATTTTGCGCAAACTTATATACAATAGCTTTTCCAATTCCGCGTGAACCACCTGTTACTAGTACGTTTTTCATTTTTATCCTCCCATCATAGATAAAAGCGGACTATAAAAGTCCGCTAGTAAATTATATTTCTTCGTTTATTTTCTTTTTCTTCCATTCCCCAGTAAAAGCTCGTGATAAAAATGTAACTGTTTTGTAAAAAGCAAGTTTGATTTTTTTCATTATCAAATACGATTTCTTTAATCTAGGAACTTCAATTGCGGTGTCATCAACTTTAGATATAGTAACTTCGTTTTTAGCGATAGGAGCAGAATAATTCTTAGCTTCATTATTATCCCAATTATTATTTTCATCTCTAAAACAGAAATTAAGGTCATCACATGAAATTAATGAAATTTCTGTTTCAAAGTGGTCATCTACTTTATCTAATTTGATTTCTTGCAAATTATTCCATAGCAAACCGAATCCAAAATGTACATAAATTTCATTGGCACCATTTTCTGCTAAAATACCTTTATAAGTAAGTTTAGCAGTTCTTCCCTCAACTAAGTTTTCGGTATCAAAAAAGACTGAACCTTGCGTTATCATAATATTATCCACTCCTTAATTTTATCTTTTGTTGTAACAATTATATTATTAATATTTAAAAATAGCAATGCTTTTTTTATTTTTTTATGTAATTTTTGTTACTAGATAATGGTTTTAACAAATAAAATTCATGGAATGCAGTTGTACGTAATATTTCTGTAACAAAAACTT
>CANQLS010000032.1 GCA_947624765.1 uncultured Clostridia bacterium | reverse complement strand
TTTTTATACATAATGACATATTCATCACTAAATATATTTTCATATTCTAAATCTTCCAATGTAATATCTTTATTCATTATTTATCACTCCTTTGGCATTTCATAAACATAAGTTGTTGTTCCTACGAATTGGTTATTATTGTTTGTTTGTAAGCTAATATGTTTTAAGATATTTTGTATTTCATCTAAAACTTCTAATGCTCTTTCTTTAGTTTTATAATATCCTAAATCATCGCAATCTTCTATTGCCCACAAATCTTCCTCTTTTCCATAATATATTCTCAAATCATTAACTTCTGTTAATCTTTCTTTATCTTGACTTCTAATCCACAAATTCATTATTTCTTACCTTCTTTCAATTCTTGTAATTTATCTAAAATTACTTTTAATATTGGTATTTCCTTTTCTAATTTTATAATTTCCCTAGGTTCTCTACCTTCATAAAATTGTAATGAATTTTGTTTTTGTTTTAATTCTTCTTCAAGCCAATGCTCAAATTCAGCTAAAATATTACTTTCGTCTTGTAAAAACCTAATAATTTGAAGAATATTATTCCAATTGCTATTTTCTATGTATTTTCTTAGTTGTCTATTAGTCATTTTCTTAATACGAGAACATTCCTCGTCTAATCTCTCTAAATATTCCCTATCTAAGCCATCTAGCTCATGTTTTAGTTGTTTAAGCATCTTTTTCCTCTGCAAAATTCAAAATATCCCTATATGCATCTAAAATGCAACTTTCTACAGATTGCTCTGTGTCATTTTTAGTAATACGTTCATAGTATTTTATCTTATCTTTCAAAAATGAAATAAGTTTTTGTTTAGAAATAAAATCATTAACATTAAATTTTACCTCTTTCGTTACATTTCTTGAAGTTCTTATAGTTGGTTCATAATACTGATTATTTTCTCTATCCATTTTATTTTTCCTCCAACTTTTCTATTTTCTTTTTTAATTCCGCTATTTCTATTAAACTATATCTAGGTTTTTTAGAGAAAATAATATGTGTATTCCCTTTTTTATCTTTTTCTGTCCAATGATAAGGGTATTCTAAATATAATACAGGATTAAATATTAAATTATTCATCTTTACTCTCCAACTTTTCATTTATATATTGTTTAAAGCTAACTTTTTCTTGTTCAAAAACACAATCATTTTTGTCTAATCTTTCTTTTAAATATTTTTGATTTTTAATTAAATCTCTTACATAGTAGTAAAGTTCTATTGTTCTTTCATCGAGAGATAAATCTAAAAAATCTTTTTTTGAGCATTGTTCTATATCTTCCCACCCATCATTTTCTTCGGGTAAAATTTCAACTTTTTCTTGTAAAGCATCATAATCATTATAATTGTTAAAAATTCGTTCAAATAATGGCGTTCTATCTTCTGCTCTATAATAATTTTCTAATTCATCTATATAATATTTAGTGCCTTGATATATTACTTCATAAGGTGCTTTACCATCTTTAATAAGTCTCATTAATTCATAAATAGTTATTTTTTTATTTTTCATAATTATTTCTCCTTTATCCTTTGAATAGTATTAGTTTTCTCCGATATTACGCCTTCGACAATATTTAATAGATCTTGTTTTTTTATTTTTAATTTCTTTTTGCTTTTTATCATTTCTCCAAATTTGCTTTCCTTCTTTTTTATTACTATTTTTAATTCATCGTCACCAGTTCCACATAGAAATTCTTGTATTTCTAGCATATCTTTTAATTGTTCTAAATTATACAATAATAAATTATTGTTAAAATCCATCATTTTTTATTTCCTCCTTTATCCATACATATCCACACTGTCTAATGGTATCGGTCTATAATTACTTTCTACATCTTCTTTCAATTCTTCAAGTTCTTCTTTTGTATTTTTTAAAACATATAATAATTCTTCTATTAAGCAAATTAAATCATCTTTTGTTTTAATATCTCTTCCGGTATTCGTTTCATCCTTAGCTTCTTTTATAATTTTTTTATCATAGTCATCTAATTTAAACATTTTAACCTCCAAAAATATTCATTTGTTTAGAATTGGATTTAAGATTCGTTATTTCATTTTCTAGACATTTAATCTTTTTATTCAATTCTTCAATAGTCTTATTTTTCTTTTTTATAACAGCCTTAATATTTTCTGCATTAGATTTTAACAGAGTATTTTCAGCTAATAATTTTTCATAATTACTTAATTTTTTCGTGTCTTCAATAGTTAAATATTTTCCTTGCATAATTCCTCCTTATAATCGCTATCAAAAATTGTTTTTTGAACCATTATATTTGATAGCATACTTTCCTTAGCTGCTTTATAAAAATTCTTTTTAATTTCAAAGCCATAACAATTTCTATTTAATTCAGCACAAGCTCTTAAAGTAGAACCACTTCCAGCAACAGGATCTATTACAACATCGCCTTCATCTGTAAATATTTCGATTAATTTTTTTAATAGTGTTACTGGCTTTTGTGTAGGGTGTATTTTAGGATATTCGCTTCCAACATCTTTTTTCCATTCGAACCAATTAAAAATCATTTTGTTGTTTCCAAAAACATCTTTATTATTAAATTTAGGTAACTTATCACGATATAACACAACTGCATATTCTGTTGCTCCTACGATTTTCATGTTTGCTTTTAATACTTGGCTTGAATAATTTTTTATAAAGACTAACGGATAACTTTTCATTAAGCCGTGCTTTTTGCCTTGCTCTATAACCATAGGTATTTGTTCAAATGCACAAAATATAATCATTGCTGGAGCATTACTCTTACCATTATCATCTGTTTTTTTAGGTTCTTTTTTTAAATACCTAGTACAAAAATCAAAAAAATTATTTATTTTAAAATCTTTATCTGTATCAAAAAAGCTTTTACCTGCAAGATTGCTTTCTCCATTTTTATTGTCACCATCAACATACCATACTGGATTACTTGCATAAGCATTATTGCCTAAATTATACAGAATATCTGCGATTATTAATTGAGCGTGAGGTATTCCATACCTTTTGGCATTTTCGAAATGATCATTATATAATTCTATTTTTAATTTATTCATAATCTCTCCTATAAAAAATAAGCCCAACAACTACCAAAACTCGGCTTTAAAATAGAAAGAAGGCAAATAAGAAAGAAACATTGGTAGTTTTTAAAGTTTTTATATATTAAAATGGTAAATCTTCATCAGATATTTGAACATTATCGCCGAAGTCTTTAAAAGGGTCTTCTTCAATAGGTTGTTCTACTTGATCAATAGTAGTTTGAATATTATCTTCTGATTTAGTGATTTGCTTTTTTAAATTTAGGTATTTTATTTGGTTAGCATAAAAAGTATAACCATAAGTTTTTTTGCCTTGATATTCAGTTATTTTGTTTTTAATAATTCCTCTAACAAAGATTTTGTCGCCTTTTGACAAGTATTTAATGTGTAATTCTGCCATTTTATCAAAACAAACAAAATTAATATATGTGGTATCATTTTCTCTGTTGTTAACTGCTACTGGTATAACCAAATATGGTTTATTCCCATTTTTACTATACTCTAGTTTTAAATCTCTTGTGATATTCCCTATCACTTCATATTCTTGCATATATCCTCCTAATAATTTTTGAATATTTACTTTTTGTAAATTTATAATTTCATAAATTCATTTAAAATAGCTGTTTCGATTTCTTCTCTAGTGTCATTATTAATTGGATGTACTATATCTATAAATTTATTTTCTTTTTTTCTGCTAGGCATGCTAACGAATAATTTTTCTTTCCCTTGAATAATCGTAATTCCATGAATAACTATTTTGTTATCAATAACTATATCTGCATAACCTCTTAATCTACTTCCTTCTTGAATTTCATTTTTATTAACTGTTACTTTTAATTCCATTTCCACTTTTTCTCCTTTTCCATTTCTTTAATTAAATATTCTATTTCTATATCTTCTAAAGTCTGTATTCCTAAATTTCTAGCCTCTTGAACTAAGCCATCAATGAATATAGACATTTCTTTCGAATTATACTGACTAGTGCCAATATAAAACATATAACTTTTAAAATTTTTGCCATTTTGTTTAAAGGCACCTTGAAATTCATAATATTTTGATATTCTACATGGCTCTACATCTGATAATAAACAAACATACTCTCTTTGACCATAATCTTTTAACATTTGGAAATATACTTCTTCTTTAGATAGCCTTAGTTCATTTGCTATTTCAGTAATTAATTGCCAAGCATAATTATTAGCTTCTAAACTTCTTTTATTCCTGTGCTTATCTATTTTTATATCCCATACAGTTTCTTTATCTAGTTTATATAAAAATTGTTGAATCTCCTGTTTTGTCCCTGTATATGTCATATTAACTCCTAACTACACACATTATTGCCCATATAAGATTTAAAATAACAAACAGTATAATGTCTAAGAATAATATAAAGTCTGCCGTAAATTCAAAGATAAGTGCCATATTCATTATCCAAGTTAATATAAACCAAGATTTTATTATTGCTTTATATACTTCAAATGAAGTTTTATCTAATTTCATACTAAGCCTTTATTTCTGATAAATTAATGCCACGATCTAAATAATAATTTATAATATCAGTTCTTAAAAGCTCATCAGTGCCAGCCATCTCTAAAGCTTTCTTACCAAATTTCATTGTGCTAGTCTCATAAACCACTTCTTGATTTTTTGGCACCACTTCTTTAATTTTTAAATTTTCGTTATATAGACCATGCCATTCGTTTGTTTCCATATTTAGAGTTTTAAGTTTGCTTTCTAGTTTTAATAATTGATTTGTAGTCATATCCTCTAAAGTAGTCCATAAATTTTCTTTTATTTCATCTTCAAGACTTGCTTTTACAACTCCCATTTTTCGCATTAAATCTGCAACCACTACTTTAGCAATATATTTGGCCTCATCATCTGAAATATACATATTGTCATATATACAAAACATTTTTTTGTTGTTTTTAGCTTTTTCAATATCTTCTTTACTAGCGATTTCTTCATCTATTCCGAATCCACAAAAGCCTAAAGCTCTACCAACAGCTGACGTCTCGCAATTCTCTATCATGTCAGTCAAATTGATTGTTAGTTTACCTCTTGCTTTCTTCTCTTCGGAAGCTCTAGCGGTTGCTATAACTCTTTGGTTGCTATCATAAATCGTAGCTTTGATTCTAACATCATTTTCTGTGATATCCTCAATATCTGTTACAATAGCTCCGCATGGATATACTTTTCTAAATGCTTTAACTCTTTCACTTACTTTTGCGTACTGGCCACCACTTACTGGCATTTTTTTTATTTCTTCATTTGCTGTTTTAATTTGCTCATAACTTGCTTTTATTTCTTCCATAATTTTATTTTTTTCCTTTCAAAAAACGCGTTTACCAAAATTGACGAGGCAATTTTGAAACTAATCCAGTTCTTCAGTTTTGAGGGTTATTACTGGGCGCACACCATTAGTGTTGCCCACGTTGTTGCTGTCGTTGAGGTAGCCATTAGAATACACAGAGAACACGCCAGCATATGCCCCATTTTCCAATTCGTTCATATCGTTGTAAGGCGTCATAGTCCAGAATCCATATCTAGAACTATCCGTTTTTCTATATTCGTCGTCTAACCCCTCAATTTCCTCTTTTGTAAGTAATCTCACATCTCCAACTAAATTTATATCTTTTAGTTTGTTTTCTTTCCAAACGCCGTTTAAAACCTTATAAATGTAACTATCTTCATATTTATTATTTCTAATATCGGAGTTATATCTAACATCACAATAACTATCTATGTACCATTTATCTGTAAAGTATTTTTTCGTGTCTTCTACACTTATTAGGTCTTTCATACATACTGTTAATTCTTTAGAATCTTCGTTATAATCAAGCACAAAGTATGTATCCCCTCCAATAGTGATTTCGTCATACTTTTTATATTTTTTAGTACTTACACATCCTAAGTCCTCTCTTAAAAGTTTTAATAAACTTTCTTTATCTTCTCTGTTTAATTCAACATAATTATTTAATAAATTCTTTGCCATATTATTTTTCCTCACTTTCATTTTTGGCCTTTAATTCTTTCTTTACTGATTTTTTAGTAACCCCTCGTTTTATTCCCATTTTTTTAGATGATTTAGATTTATCTGGTGGTAGTTTAACTTTTAAATATCTATCACTCTTTAAATCTTGAATCTGTTTAAACAAACTAGCATTAAGTTTGTAAATTTCTTTATTTTCACTTTCTAAACTTTCATTAGATAAACTTAATTCTTTTATTTTTTGTTCTAATTCAACTATATTTTTGGCTTTTATATCAAGAATTGATTCTAAATGCTTTATTTTTTCTAATTTCTTATCGTTGTCAGTTGAAATTTCTTTTACGATTTCTTGAACACTCATTAATACTTCATTTTTAGCATTAAGCTCTTTTAACAATGAGTCATATTTTTTCTTCCAACCGAATAAAATCATTTGTAAGGGATTAAAGAATACTGATTAACTCTAATCCACTCACCTTCGTTCATACAAATTAATCCATCATGATCAGGTTTACATTTAGGGCTTTTTCCATAAACGTTATTTGTGTCATAATACTCAAATTTATCTTCGCGACTATAAATTATCAAAGCTGTTGTTAATAAAGCGACTGCAACCATTACCCCAACAATTGCTCTTTTCATATTACCTTCCTCTAATAATTATTCAAAAGTTTTTGCAGTTCTTCTTGTTCTTCAGGTGATACTTCTTCTGCTTTAATGTTGTTCCACTCTTTTAATTTAATTGTTTGCTCTAAACTAGGATTAACTGTAGTCTTGCTCTCTTGAAAGATTCTCTCTCTTTCCTCTGCTTCTGCTACTGTCGAAATCCCAGCTTTTTTATAACTAAACAAAATCTTACTTATGTATTTAACACTAAAAGCTCTAGCAAGCTCTGCCTGTTTAACTGCATAGCGTGTAAGCTCATTATCCTCCCAACTGCTTATTACTTCATATTCCGCTTGAGATAATGTCCTGCCAAAACTTTTTTCAATAAAATCAAAAATTGTTTCTTCTTCTCTCCCTAAAACCCTCTTATTATCTTCTATTAACATATTACTATTAACATTAGACATAGACATATTATGTGTACCCCGTTTGGTACTGCATTTGGTATCTTGTTTGGTATCCGGTTTGGTAGGTTGTTTGGTATATCTTTTGGTAACATTTATTGATTGATTCTTACTCTTATCTAACGGTCTTTTAAGATTTATCCATACCTTTTGCTGATTTTCACTTAAGCCTTCTACACTCTTATCATAAAATATATAATTAACGATCTTATAAATTAAATCTTTTTGTTCTGTTTCTGTAAGTAAACTTATCAAATCTATATATTCACGGAAGAATGTAAAGGTTTTTATCTCATTCATCTTTTCCATTCCTACTCCTTAATTTGATTTTTTTTATTTTATGTGATATAATTTCTTACAGAAAAATTATTGTGGTGTCGATAATTTTTCTTTTTTTATGTCATTTTTCATAAGCAAATCCATACCAACAAACAAATAATCAAACCAAAATAAATTAAACTTATAATATCTTGCAATAAATCTCTTACCCACCCTTTTAATTTTAAAGTTCTCATTTTATTCCTCCAAAATAGCCTTTAACATTTCTTTGTTTTCTGCAAAGTATGTTTTTAAACTTGAACCATCAATATATTCTTTTAACAAGCCAGGGCTAATTTGATAGGTCCATTTTTTGTTTGTTATTTGAACTGCCGTACCAAAAGGTAATCTTTCCAACTGTAAACCTACTCTTATGTAGTTAGGACTAACATCTAACAATTCAGCAGCCAAACTTACAGGTACATTTCTATATTCTTTTATTTTTTCTAGCATTTTTTAGTTTCCTTTCATTATCTTTGTGGTTTATACCTGCTGTAACAGGCTTTAATAAATTTAATTTTCTAAAAGATTAAAATAAGATGTTTTTGGAGTTGTTTATTTTTTTACATCTCATAATAATCTTTCACATTGCCACTTTTAGTACAGACTATATTCCACACTCTGCCATTTTCTTTCTTTTCTAATATTTCACATTCGTGTGTTTCTTCAAAATCATCTGACATAGAAATAATTAATTCTAAATCTTTTAGCTCTTTTTCCTTTTGTTTAAAAGAACTTAATATTTTTTCTTCCATGTATATTTCTTCCTTTATTCATGAAGTTAAACTTCACAATATCTTTTAAAAAAATTATTCTTCCTTTACTTGTTCACTAGACGTAGTTTGAAATAAATAGTCTATTGTATTACCCGGTAATAGTTTAGAAATAATATCTTTGCATTCTTTTAACTTAAAATCTTTTTTACCATTTATTTTATCGCTTACCGTAGAATAACTAATATTTAATTTCTCTGATATGTCAATCTGTGTAACATTTTTTCTAGCCATTTCTGCATTTAAGTTTGGATACATTTTCTATTTCGCTCCTTTCTTTAATACGTTATTCCGTATTACAAACCAATTATAATACGTATCTTCGTATTTTGTCAATGCTTTTTTTCAAAAAAAATACGAAACTTCGTTTTTTTACTATTTACTTTTTGTTTTTTTAGTTTTATAATTAAGTCAGATAAGGAGGGAAAATATGACTTTTAATGATAAAATTGATAAATTTATGAGGGATAATAATTATAAAGATTTAAAAAAATTAGCTTTAGACGCTAATATACCTTATACAACATTAAAAGATTTTTATGACAAAAAGAGTGCTGATAATTCCAGATTATCGACTATAAGGAAACTTGCTAAATTTATGGGTTGTTCTATGGATTATTTAGCATATGATGAAAACGAAAACTTTAAGTCAAATAGTCCAAATTTTTCTAATTATGCAGTATTATTTGATAAAGTTAAAGATTTACCTGTAGAAGACTTAGAAATTATCGATAATTTTATCGAAACCAGAAAAAAGCAAATAGATAAGGAGCTTGGAGAAGATGATTAAAATTGTTGTGTGGATAATTTCTTTAATATTATTTTCATGGTGTTATTCTACCATTATAATGTGTTTGTTATTTATGAAAAAGATACCTACATTAAAAATAAGCCTGCTAATTTATGTGTTAATAACCATTGCTTTATATGGTGTAAGTTATTTCTTATTACCGAATTATTTTAAAAGTATATTAATATGCAGTTTGATTGCCTTATTTTTAAGTTTTGTAACACCAAAAAAAGTTTAATAAGTATGCTAGTATAGATACTTAATATAGAAAGGATTAAGTATTATGTTGAAGGAATTACTTATGGGGGTAATGGATCAACAAGAATTATTAAATAATTATAATGCTAGTATTAGTTATATTAAGTTGCCGAATTATATTCATGGTTTCGTTTTTTATTATAAAGGAATATATAGTATAGCAATAAATGAAGAATTATCTTATTATAAAAAGAAAAAAACTATATTACATGAACTGGCTCATATAGAATTGAATCAATTATGTCAAGCTAATAAAGATATGTTTGAATTTTATATTGATAAATTTGAAGATGAAGCAAATAAATACATAAAAAAAATATTAAATGATATTAAATAAAAAATCCCCTACTTTGTTACAGCAAAGTAAGGGTATCGCTATATGCGATATGTAAAAAAAATAAATCCCACAAAGATAATTCTTTTTACATATCCAATTATAGCAAAAATATATAAAAATTGCAATAAATTGGAGGAATTAAATTGAAAAAAAGAATGAAATTACCTAATAATTTTGGCAGTGTTTATAAATTATCTGGGAAACGGCGAAAACCTTATGTAGCTTGTATTTCTGAAGGATATAACAAATATGGTAAAAGATTACGAAAAATTATAGGTTATGCAGAGTCTTACGAAAAAGGATTGGATATGCTAAGTGAATATAGAAAAAATCCTTATGATTTAGATTTTAAGAATATTACCTTTGAAGATGTATTTTATAAATTAGAAAAAGAATTAGAAAATTTAGTCGATAAAGAAAAAATGTCGAAAAGTAATTTAAAGAATATTAGAGCAGTTTTTAATAACCAATTATTAAAAATACATAATAAACCCTTATTAGAACTTAAGACAAGGGAAATGCAAGATATTATTGACAATTCTAATGTTGGCAAAACTACAAGAGGTTATATTAAAACTACTTGTTCTAAAGTATTTGAATATGCCATTATAGAATTAGAAATGCCTTTTAATAGTAATCCAGCCGATAAATTAAAAATTGGAGAAAAAGAAAAATCTGAAAAGCATTTTCCTTTTACAGATGAAGAAAGAGATATTTTATGGAAAAATACCAATAATGATATTGTCAAGATGATATTAATATATTTATATTCAAGTATGAGACCAAATGAATTATTAAAAATAAAAATATCTAATATTCATTTGGAAGAAGAATATATGATTGGTGGCTCCAAGACTAAAGCTGGAAAGAATAGAATCATACCTATTCATAAAAAAATTTTACCATTTATAAAATATTTTTATAATCCAGATAATGAGTATTTAATCAATATAAAGTATGATAGCTATGCAAAAGAATTTAAAAAAATTATTTTATTATTAAATCTTAATCCTGCGCATACTCCTTATAATACAAGACATGATTTTGCGACAAGGATAAAAAGATTAAATATAAATGAATATATAATAAAAAGAATAATGGGCCACTCTATAACTGATATTACAGAAGGAACATACACACATAGAAGTATTAAAGAATTAGTTGAAGCTGTTAATTTATTAGATTAAAATAATACGTTAAAATTTGTTAGCCACTTGTTAGCCACCTAGCTTATTTTACATTGTTTTAGAAATGAAAAAAGCTAGGTTTTACCTAACTTTGCTTTTAAAAAATGGTGCCCAAGGCCGGACTTGAACCGGCACGAGCTTTAACACCCGCAGGATTTTCTTACCACTATAACTTTCGTTACCAGAAACTGTTTGTAGTCTGGACTTTCTCTTTACCATATCTTACGACTTAGGTATTGCCCATTAAGTCTCTACACCTTATTTACTTGTTATATTGTAAATCTTGGCTCGGGATTGCCAACAGCGTTATCTGTAAGGTTTCCCCGAATTTGAGCAAATTCACATAGCCCATTTCTGAACTAGTGCTCAAGGCCTTCCTATATTTAAGCAAGAGGCCCTAAGTCCTGTGCGTCTACCTATTCCGCCACTTGGGCAGGCACTTGTCTTAATTAATAAGACTATTTAAGTATAATAT
>CANQLS010000031.1 GCA_947624765.1 uncultured Clostridia bacterium | reverse complement strand
CTATTTCTCTTTGTTGCGATTAAAGTATTAGGCGATTGAACGTCCATAATAACTAAAGCAAAACTTCCTCGTAACATATCAGTAGTTTTTTTCACCGCTTCCAAAAAGTTACCATTATAATTCATATCAATTAAATTTGGTATCACCTCCGTATCGGTATCAGAATAAAAATGATATCCGTTTTCTGTTAGTAATTCATGCAATTCCCTATCATTTTCAATAATACCATTATGTACTAGAACAAAACGGTTTTTATTATCAACATGTGGGTGTGCATTTTTTTCTGAAACTCCACCATGTGTAGCCCATCTAGTGTGTCCAATTCCTATATTAGATTTTTCAGCATTTTTCATGCAAGATGATAACGCATCAATTCTACTAACAGTTTTCCACAAATGAAGTTCACCATTAGATAATGTTGCTATTCCGCAAGAATCATATCCTCTGTACTCTAGTTTTCTAAGCCCTTCTAATAAGATAGAATTTGCATCGTTTTTTCCCATGTAGCCAATAATTCCACACATAATAGTTCCTCCTTATTGAGTTATTATGTTAGCTACTACTTATACTGTATTTGTTCACATATCACTATGTGTTTTTGCCAGTAATTAACGACAGTAGTATGCCGCAGAATCATCCGCTGATTATTCGATAAATTCTGTCCTCGTCAACAAACATTAAGTTTGACCATGCGCTAAAAATATTTTATTTTCACTACCCTCCTTTTTTCTTTTTTTGCTAACATGTTTGTATTATATAATATGCAAATTAAATCCGCAAGTGCCAACACTTTTATGTCAATCTTTGAACAGATTTAATATTTTTTGAATTTTTCTTCCAATATATGTTTATACTAAATGAAAAGAAAGGAGATTAACTATGAAAAATCAGGATTTAAATATTTTAGATGAAGTAAATAAAGGTGCTACTATGGGAATGGATGCTATTAACTTTGTAATTGATAAAGTTGAAGATCCAAACTTTCATCATGTACTAGATGTAGAATATAATAAATATGCGGATATATCTGATAGAGTCAACGATTTATATAGCAATTATAGTAGCAAAGATCCTCACGAAACAAACTTTATGAATAAAGCCATGACTTGGTATGGCATTCAAATGAAAACTATGACAGACTCAACAACTTCTAAAATTTCCGAATTATTAATGCAAGGTACAAATATGGGAATTATTGAAGGCAGAAGATTATTAAATGAAAACCCTGATGCTGCCAAAGATGTAAAAAATATCTTAAACGATTTTGTAGTAATGCAAGAAGATAGCGTAGAAACACTTAAGAAATTTTTGTAAAACCATAATAAATAGTGAATAATAAAACACATTATTATTCACTATTCATTATTTGTTATTCTCTATTCTTCAACTCTTCTAATACCAGTTCGTAGCCTTGTCTTTCGTTTTCATAATCTTTCCAATTCCATGAAATTTTCTTCTTTGCTAATTTTTCTACTATATACTTCAAAAAATATGGATTCCTTGCTAACAAAGGACCTAATACATATGTTCCATAAAAATTTTTATATTGAACGCCCTCATAGTCGTTATTTTCATTTTCTCCAATTCCAAAACAAACC
This sequence comes from uncultured Clostridia bacterium, assembly GCA_947624765.1. Lineage (GTDB taxonomy): Bacteria > Bacillota > Clostridia > TANB77 > UBA1234 > RGIG4465. The sequence continues at coordinate 9,664 of CANQLS010000031.1, read as the reverse complement.
TTAAAAAATGGATTTAAATTATGCGTAATATTACTCATTTTATTAACAAATCCTACTATTTCATTTTCTATACATTTGCTTTGATAAATTACATCAGAAGTAATCCTATCCTTAGTTCTTTCAACATAAAAATCAAAAATTCCTAATGCCTCTTTTTCACAAATTTGCTTTCCAAACATTTCATAACTATTTCCAGTAGCTAAAATAATGCCATTATTCTCTATATATTTTTTAATATCATCTTTATATTTCTTTAAATGTTCTAATACTTTCTCTTGATTTTTTTCCGTTCCACACCCAATATAAATCATGTTATAGTCATTAAGTAATAACTCATCATCTACTGTTTTTTTCTCAACTAAAACATTTATATTATTTAATTTTAACGCGTGTTCTAAAACTTTTATATTTCCGTATTCTCCATATAAATTCATAATATCAGCATATAAATGTAGTATCTTTATAGTCATACTTCATATCATTCCTTTCTTCTATTCATAAATTTCATTCGATCCGAAAAGCAAGTTACCACATAAATATTTCCAATAGAATTTTCTTTTACTTCATTCATCATTTCATCTAAATTTTCTTTTGCTATTATTTTATCTTGACTAATTCCTGTATATTGAAATCTTGTAACTAAGTCATGCACATATTTACCAGCAAGCACAATTTTTTTTACGCAATCCGCTTTTAATAATTCAAAATCAATATCCCAAAGCCACGAAGTTTCGCTTGTAAAATATTTTCTACTTACTGCGTCAACAATAATAACTACTGTACATGGTTTATTTTCTCGTGTTATATATAACAAGGATTGATCATAAGAAATAGAATTTTCGTGTTTAGATGTTAAAAGCATTGCTTCATGTCCATTTAAAGTAAAATTTTGCACACGATCATTTTTTATTACATAATCAGTTAGTACACTAATTATATTTTTTTCTTCAACTCCAATTAAATTAGTAACAGCAAAAGCAGCAAGCATATTATACGCATTATATATACTTCGAAGATTCATTTTTATTTTATATTTTTGATTTATTTCCACTTCACCAGTTTGCAAATCTATATTTGTAATGGCATATTGTGGTTCTTTTCGTTCATGTCCACAATTTAAGCAATGATAACTACCAATATGAGCAAAATGGAAATAATCATACTGCATTTTTTCTTTACAATTAGGACAATATTTTCCATCATTATAAACACTTACATTCTCCTTTGTTGATAAAGCATTTTCATTCATACCAAAATATGTTACATTTTCCCTATGATATCCATATAAAGAAGAAAGTGGATCATCAGCATTCAAAATTAAATGTACCTTATCATCAATTGCCTCTTTTACAATATCATAAATCAACTCTGGATGCCCATTTCTAGTCATTTGATCGCGATATAAATTAGTTACAATTAAATACTTTGCATCAAAATATTTTAAAGTATGTCTTGTATATCTTTCATCACTTTCAATTACTAAAACATCTCGTTTTACTTCACCTTTCAAATTGCAAGCATTTAATATCATAGTAGTAACGCCTTCGGTTTGATTAGAACCCTCACTATTACAACCAACACTATAACCATTCTTTTCTAATATATTACAAATAATTTCTGTAGTAGATGTTTTTCCATTACTACCTGTTATTACAATAATATTTTCTGGTAATTTTATCTTTTGCAAAATATTTTTATCTAATTTTAAAGCAATTTGACCTGGCAAACTACTTCCCTTACCCAGTTTTTTCCCAATCCAATATAATATCTTGGCTAAGAGAATAATAAAAAGCCTTTTCATCTCTTATTTCCTCCCTCTATTCATATGAAATCATAATAACATAGATTTATATAAATAACAAGTTAAAACATCCGTAAAATGCAACAACCACCCAAAATGGGTGGTTGTGTTGTTGCTCATGTCAATCCTCATAACATAAGAGCAACTCGGGCAATTGGCCAACGAGGAAACGAACGGTCATACCATTCGGATAGGCATAGACTTGCCTGTCCGTTTCTTGCGTTGCAGCAAGACAATGCTCTCCAAGAGCATTTTGCAACGCAAATTCTTGGCGGAGCGTAGGTTTTTCCGATTTTCCTTTTGATGGAAAAATCGTAATCTCTTTTACGAGTTCGCTCAGTTCCACAAGCCTTTTAACCACCCGAGAGGCATCACCCGCATCAAAGGAGTTAGTCAGCTCAATGGAGAGCATCACCTTCCGCCCACGCTTGAAGAAATATTCTACACAGTCCTTTATGGACTGGTAGCATCTCTCCTCGCCGAAAATTAGCGGATCGTTTACAAGAAACGACATTTCTTCCTGAGACATAGAAATACCTCCTATCTCATTTTTTGGTAATCTCAGAAACAATTTTATCATAACATCATTAAATTAAATTGTCAAGCAACTGACACAATCGCCGCTTTGCTCAAAAAAGAATTAAGTAAATTTATTGATTTTTTCATGTTTTTTTAATATAATGTTTTTCATGAAAAAATATTATTTAGTAATTGTCATGGCTTATTCATACTAATTATTATTAAGGTAATACTATCATTAGAAAAAGGAGGATTTACAGTGGAAAAAGAATGGTACTCTTTATCAAAAGACGAAGTTGCAAAGCTATTAAACACAGATTTAAAAGATGGTTTGTCTGATGAAACTGCAAAAAATTTACAAGAAAAAGTTGGTTTTAATGAAATTAGCACCAAAGGAAAAAAGACTATATTTCAAATGTTGCTAGAACAATTTAAGGACTTCATGATTATAATACTTTTAATTGCAGCCGCAGTTTCTGGATACATTGGCGTACAAAATGGCGAAGGATTTGCAGATTCAATTATTATTTTAATCATTGTTATATTAAATGCCATAATTGGTGTGGCACAGGAGTTAAAAGCTCAAAAATCATTAGAAGCCCTAAAAAATTTGAGTGCTCCACATTGTAAAGTAATAAGAAATGGCGTAGTTGAAAACACGGAATCAAAGTACCTTGTCCCAGGCGATATCGTTGTGTTAGATACAGGAGATTACATTCCGGCTGATTTAAGATTAATAGATGCAGTTAATTTAAAAGTACAAGAAGCAGCATTAACCGGCGAATCTGTTCCGGTTGAAAAAAATACCGAAGTATTAAAAGCAGAACATATCGGCATTGGTGATCGCATTAACTGTGCTTTCTCCTCTAGCTTAGTAACATATGGTCGCGGCAAAGGAATTGTTGTAGCAACTGGTATGAATACAGAAGTTGGTAAAATTGCTTCCATGATTCAAGAAGTAGATGATAGTGAAACTCCATTAAAAAAACGTTTAGAAGCACTTGGAAAAACACTTGGAATTGCAGCTTTATGTATTTGTATTGTTATATTTTTAGTTGGTTCTTTCATATACAAAAAAGAAATGCTTACTATGTTTATGACTGCAGTTAGTTTGGCAGTTGCAGCAATTCCAGAAGGGTTACCAGCTATTTCTACAATTGTTTTATCAATTGGTGTTCAAAGAATGGTAAAAAGAAATGCTATTATTCGTACTCTTCCTTCCGTTGAAACACTTGGTAGTGCAACTATTATTTGTTCTGATAAAACTGGTACATTGACACAAAATAAAATGACAGTAGAAAAGATATTTTATAATGATGAACTTTTTTCTGTTGAAGAAAAGCAAAACAATATAGATGACCATTTAAGTTTACTTATTCATTCTATGATTTTATGTAATGATTCAAAAATAAAAGAAGAAAATAAAACACTTAAAACTATTGGTGATCCAACTGAAACGGCACTTGTTGATTTAGGTATTAAATATAACATTATAAAAACAGATGTAGAAAATCTTTATAAAAGAGTGGAAGAAATTCCATTTGATTCTGATAGAAAATTAATGACTACAGTTCACGAAAAAAACGGAAAATATATTGTATATACTAAAGGTGCGGTTGATGAACTATTAGCACGTTGCACAAGAATTTATATTAATAACCAAGAACTTCCTTTAACAAACGAGCATATTAAGGAAATAACAAAAATCAATGATGAAATGGGTTCGCATGCACTTCGTGTTTTAGCTATGGCATATAAGCCAATTGAAGTTTTGCCTCTTCATGAGGAAATTTCTTCTTTAGAAAGTGGATTAATATTTATTGGTATGGTTGGCATGATTGATCCTGCTAGACCTGAAGCTAAAGAAGCCGTTGTAAAATGTAGAACTGCTGGAATTAAACCTGTTATGATTACTGGTGACCATAAAGTAACCGCAGTTGCAATTGCAAAAGATATAGGAATTTTAGGTGAAGGCGATACTGCTATAACTGGAGCAGAATTAGAAAAATGTCACAAGAAGAACTAGAAAAAAATGTTCAAAATTATGCTGTTTATGCTAGAGTTTCTCCAGAACATAAAGTACGTATTGTAAAAGCATGGCAATCTAAAGGTGAAGTTGTTGCTATGACTGGTGATGGCGTAAATGATGCACCCGCATTAAAAAGTGCAGATATTGGTGCTGCAATGGGAATGGTAGGAACAGATGTAGCTAAAGAAGCTGCTGATGTAGTTTTAACAGATGATAACTTTGCAACTATTGTTTCAGCAGTTGAAGAAGGAAGAAGAATTTATGATAATATTTTGAAAGCTATTCAATTTTTACTATCTTCAAATATTGGTGAAATCATTACATTATTTGTTGCTACAATGTTAAACTGGATTGAACCTCTACTTCCAATTCATATTTTATGGATTAATTTAGTTACTGATAGTTTACCAGCTCTAGCTCTTGCAGTTGATCCAGCAGAAAAAGATATTATGCATAGAAAAGCTAAAAAGAATAATAACATTTTTACAAAAGGCATGATTTGGAGAATTATATATCAAGGAATTATGATTGGAACTTTAACACTTCTTGCTTTTTCAATTGGTTGTAATTTTGATTATCATAATGAATCTCTTATGCCACAAGCACAAACAATGGCATTTGCAGTACTTGCCATTAGTCAGTTAGTACATGTATTTAATATTCGTTCAAATAAAGATTCTATATTTAAAGTAAAATTTAGCACAAATAAAACTTTACTATTAGCAAACGCAATATCTTTTCTACTAATGTTTTCAGTATTAGAAGTGCCATTTTTACAAAAAATATTTGAAATTGCAAAACTTGATTTATTCCATTGGTTAGTAGTTATTGGGCTTGCAGTTGCTCCACTTGTCATTGTAGAAATCTTTAAATTATTGAAAATAAACACAACAAAAGAAGAAAAAAATTTTAGCAAAGATTAAAATATTTATCTTGTTACTAACTAATATTTCTATAACTTTTCAATGTGTAATGGCGGCCAATGGCCGCCGCTACACTACTCAAACATAAATTATTATCTAGCTTTTTTCAAAAGAATTTTAACATTTTGTTGACAAACCACCAGCCAAGTGTTAATATAGTTATTGTTACAAGAATTTGCGGGTGTGGCGGAACTGGCAGACGCGCTAGACTTAGGATCTAGTGTCACAGACGTGGGGGTTCAAGTCCTCTCACCCGCACCATTTTGTACAAGGGGCTAAAAGATATTTATCATCATTTTAGGCTCTTTTTTTAATCTATTTTTAGGAGTTTCTTTATGCAAAAATTATTTCTTTATTCTTTTTTTATTCCTGTTGTTCTATCTGTAGTAATTTCTATTTTTTTCATTCCATATTTATCAAATAACAATTACATTTTGAAGTATAACGAAAGTTCGATTTATTTTACAAAATATTTATGGCCCTCTCCTAGCTCAACAAAGATTACCTCTTATTTTGGCTATCGAAATGCTCCAACAAGTGGTGCTTCTAGCTATCATGGTGGCATTGATATAGGGGCTCGTGAAGGCAGTAATATTGTTGCAATTGCAAATGGCACCGTAAAATACGTAGGATGGTATGGAGCTAATGGCTATAGTGTGCTTATTTCACACGAGAATGGCATTGTAAGCACTTATTCCCATATCTCTAATAATTTTCTCGTATCTGTAGGAGATGATGTTTTAAAGGGCGATATAATTGCAAATGTCGGTCCCAAATATATTGCAGGTCCGCCAAATAATCCTTATCATGATAGTTCAGGTCGTTCCACAAACGGTGCAACAACAGGTCCTCACTTGCATTTTGGACTTTCAATTAATGGGAAAAAGGTAGATCCATTACAATATGTTTCGCCAAGATAATATTAAAGGTTGGAAACGAAATTCGCTCCCAACCCTAGTATTATTGAAATATTTTAGCAATGACGTGTGTTTCTCCATCCTCTGTTTTCATTGTGCAAGTTTCTCCGTCAAACGTTAAATGTAATTTTTCTCCATATCGCGTTTGCTTTTTATAATGAATTTCTAGTTCAGAAATATTCAAATCATCTGGTAATACTTCCATCATAAATTCCATATATCTCGCATTATTTGTATGACCATTGGTATCAATATCTCTTTTTCCAATTACAATCTCAGTTTCTACTCCATCTATGGCTTCTTCCTTTATTTTTGAAATATCTTCTTCCAATGCTTTTCGCTCAATAGCACCATATTTCTTCATCATTTCTTCTGATGGCCTAATAATTCTTTGCGCAGATAAATCAAATAAAATCCATGTAGAAGTAGCTAATACACAAGTATTTCCAGCTTCATCAATAATTTCATAATCACGACAAGCATGCAACCCCTTCATACCTCTACTCCAAGTTCTAATTTCAATATTTGTATCTGCCTTTGGATATGATAAAATCTTAATTTTCCATGCCAGCAATAACCAGCCTAATTTTAGTTCCATCATTTCTTCTGTGCCATAGCCAATTCCTTTTGAATGCCAAGTAGCCACATCCTGTAATAAATCAATCATACGAGATAATTTCATTTTATTATCTTTGTCAACATCGCTATACCCCATCAAATAAGAATGTGAATAATGATAATCCATTTTTTTCTCTCCTTTAGTCATGAATAATTTTAGGTCCCAAATGTTTTCCGCCAATTAAATGATAATGAAGATGATGTATAGTTTGACCTCCGTCCTCTCCAAAATTTGTAATAATACGAAAACCACTTTCTGCAACGCCTTTTATTTTTGCCACTTCTTGAATAGCCTTATGGATTTCATCAACATAAACCATATCTTCTTCTTTTAACTCCATCATACTAGCAATATGTTTTTTAGGAACAATTAAAGTATGTACTGGTGCAACTGGATGAGCATCGTCAAAAGCCATAACATAATCATTCTCATATACAATTGTTGCAGGAATTTCTTTATTAATAATTTTACAAAAAATACAATCCATTTTCACTTTCTCCTTTCTTTCAATACCTTAGTTAATAGTGAAGTGTATAATTGGTTGGAAAAGAATTGAGGCAATTTCACCCCTCATTACTACTCTAATATGGCCTTAATTCTCCTAACTCCCGACGAAACAGCCTCCTCTTTCATAATTTTGAAATGTCCCATATTACCTGTTCTTTCTACGTGTGGGCCTCCACAAATTTCTTTACTAAAATCTCCTATTGTATATACTTTTACTTTATCGCCATATTTATTTTCAAATAAACCTGTTGCTCCGCTCTTCTTAGCATCTTCCAAACTCATTTCTTCACAAGTAACAACTAAATCTCTTTGAATTTGTTCATTTACAATATCCTCAACTCTTTTTAATTCTTCTGGTGTTACTTTTTGTGGATGAGCAAAGTCAAAACGCAATCTTTCTGCAGTCAAATTAGAACCTTTTTGAGTTGCATGCTCTCCTAAGACAATTTGTAAAGCTTTATGAAGAAGGTGAGTTGCAGTATGATAAGCAGTTGTTTTTTCGCTATGGTCAGCTAAGCCACCTTTGAATTTTTGTTCAGCACCAGCTCTCGAAAGTTCTTGATGCTTTTTAAATAATTCTTGAAACTCTTCCATATCAATTGTCATTTCATTCTCTCTTGCCAATTCAGCTGTCATTTCAGGTGGAAAGCCAAACGTATCATATAGATGAAATACAACTTGACCATCTAATTTATCTTTTCCATCGTTTTTAGCTTTTTGCACATTCTTAGCAAACTCTTTTTCACCATTTTCCAAAGTTTTTAAGAATTTACTTGTTTCTTCAGAAATTACATTAACAATTGTTTCTCTATTTTCTAATGTTTCTGGATACATCTCCTGCAATGTATTTATGAAAGTATCTAATAGCGTAGTCATTTGATCAATTGGAAATGATATTTTTCTCATATGTCGAATAGCTCGTCTTAAAAGTCTTCTCAAAATATATCCTTGCTCTACATTGCTCGGCCTTACACCATCTATAATCATAAAGATAGACGTTCTAATATGATCAGCAATAATTCTGCAACTTTCTTCATTTGGTGCAGTGGCCAACTCTTTAATTTTAGCAATAATATCAGAAAATAACTCTGTTTCATATACAGATTTCTTTCCTTCTAATAAACCAATTACTCTCTCTAATCCCAAACCTGTATCTACATTTGGATGTTCTAATGGTACAAGTGAACCATCCTTTTGTTTATTATATTGCATAAACACATTATTCCAAATCTCTAAATACTTACCACAACTACAAGTAGGATCGCAATGTTCACTACATTTCTCTTTTCCTGTATCAAAAAAGATTTCCGTATCTGGTCCACATGGGCCTGTCTCGCCTGCTGGGCCCCACCAGTTATGTTCTCTACCACAGAAGAAAATTCTCTCCTTCGGAATGCCAGCTTCTTCCCAATACTTTGCGGCCTCCTCATCTCTCGGAATTCCGTCCTCACCAGCAAAAACTGTAACAGAAATTTTGCTCATGTCAAAGCCTAACTCTTTTTCTAAAAATTCATAACTCATAGAAATTGATTCTTTTTTGAAATAATCTCCTAAAGACCAGTTTCCTAACATCTCAAAAAATGTTAAATGAGAGTTATCTCCAACAGAATCAATATCACCTGTACGAATGCATTTCTGATAATCTGTTAAACGTTTTCCTTGTGGATGTGGTTCTCCTAACAAATATGGCACCAATGGATGCATACCAGCAGTTGTAAATAAAACTGTAGGATCATTTTCTGGAACGACTGGTGCACTTGGTATTTCTTTATGTCCATGTCTCTTAAAAAATTCAATATATTTTCTTCTTAATTCATATGCTCTCATATTTTACTTCCTCCCTCTAGGCATATTACATTTTTTAGTTTACAGTCAATAACTTTTCTCATAAGTTATTGACATTTTCTATAAAATAAGCTAAAATATAAACATAATAAGGAGATCCGCAGATGCGGTTAGCCGATAATATTGATTTAATCGCCATTAGCGGTCAAGCAGTTGGCGATTATTTTTTTCTCTTATTATCGTGTAATAGTATATCAAATATTTTTAACTTACGCAAGGCGAACATCTACAAAGTTCCAACAATAAACTTATTTTTACTCAATATACATAAATATAGCACTATCTAGCAGAAAAAGCAAGAAAAGATGAAATGAATTTTAACTCACTTCATCTTTTTATTTAAACTTATTTCCTATATATTTTCTGTAATAATGCTTCTTCTAATGTTTTAGAAAAATTTATTTTTAAGATTTCAGCCTTAGTATTAACCCACTTTGGAATATTAACTGTTTTCTTTACTAACTCTTTACCCCACTTTTCTGCAAATGAGCTTACATCAACAGC
>CANQLS010000030.1 GCA_947624765.1 uncultured Clostridia bacterium | reverse complement strand
AGCGGAGATACAACAATGCTTCCAGGAACAACAGTTGATGTTATTAGATTTGAAGAAGAAAATAAGAAAGTAGTAGCTGAGGGCAAGAAACCAGCTCAAGGCAAGAGATTGCTATTAGGTATTACAAAAGCATCTTTAGCAACAGATTCTTTCTTATCAGCTGCTTCATTCCAAGAAACAACAAGAGTACTAACAGAAGCTGCTATTAAAGGAAAAATTGATCCATTGGTTGGATTAAAAGAAAATGTTATCATTGGTAAATTAATTCCAGCTGGAACAGGACTTATGAGATATCGTGAACTACAACCAGTATCAACAGAAACAGGTGAACCAACAGCTAATACAGTCCCAAAGCCAGATGAAGAAGTACTAGTTGATGCGAGAAAATAGAAAATAAAAACAAAAGAGCGGTTATTAACTGCTCTTTTGTCTATTTATTTACTGTAGAATAATATAAAATGTATTGACATATGATACTAAATATAGTATTATAATTATTGAAAGTACATTTGCATGAAAGGGGAAACTTATGCCAAAATATGAAAAGCTGATACAAAAGATGAAACAACAACCTAACGGAATTAAATTTGAAGAAATTGCAAAAGTGCTTGAAGTAAATGGATATAATATGAAAAAATTAACTCGGTACTTCGCATAGACATTTTATTAATGCAAAGGGTGATGTAATAACAATTAAATGCGAAAATCCATTGAAAGCAGTATATGTAAAAGACGTATTAAAAAGAATAGGCGAATAAAAAGTTTGTTAATTGAATACACTATTTTAGGAGGAATTTTATATGAAAAGTGAAAAAAAAGTATCATATTATATGTCATTGCCTTACAACTATATAATACAACAAATTACAGATGAAAGTGGTTCATATTATTATGCACATGTTTTAGAACTTGATGGGTGTCAAAGCACAGGTGAATCATTTGAAGAGGCATATAACAATTTAAAAGAAGCAATGAAAGGGTGGATACAAACTAAAATAGAAGCTCGGATATAGCGTTCCTCTTCCAAAAACAGAAAATAATTTTAGTGGTAAATTTGTAATAAGAATACCAAAAACATTACATTATCGATTAACACTAGAAGCGGAAAAAGAAGGGGTATCATTAAATCAATATGCATTATATAAATTAGCAAGATAAGGAAGATAGGTTAACAGTGAATGGTTCACCATTCACTGTTAATTATTCACTAATTTTTTAAAGTTTGTATTCTTGTAAGATTCCGTCATAAATAACTTTAGCATTTTTCAATTCTAAAAAATCTATAGGTGTAATATGCTCGGGAGTTTTTGGAGTTGTAATGTTTACAGCGTTTAATACGTAAGCGACAAATTGTGAACAGAAAAATCTGTTTTTTCTTATAATATGAAACGGAGTATTTACCAAAGGAACATTTATGAAATCATAATGATAGTTTTCTTTATTTTTAACAAATTCATTTATAATTTTTTGAATTTGAGAATATTGTTCGTTTGTTATAGATAATTCAATAATTTTACAAGGTGTAGGAGCGAATTTTTCATATACACCTTTATTTTTATGTTCTACTACGAAACCACCAATCAAGAAATTTGATAATTTTTTTCTACCAAAAGAAAAAAATTCATCGAGCGATACATTAAGCGCTAATGATGCATGGTTATAAGGTGCTCTTGTAAAAAACTTTAACATTTTAGAAATCCAAGTTCCAGATTGCGAAAGTATAATATATATTTTATCCATTAATGACTCCTTAAAAATATTATTTATTAGCAGTATACCATAAACCATTGTACTTGACAAACCTATTATTTAATTATAGAATAGGCACGTAAAAGAGCTCATTCTTCACACTTCACGACTACAATTAGTAAGGAGGAATTTGGTATGAAGAACTCTCTGGGAACAATTGCGATGGGCGTGAGGGCTCCTATCATTCGTGAGGGAGACAACATTGCTGAGATTGTGACAAGATGTATCTTGCAGGCAAGTAAAGACAACAATATCCCTATTAACGATGGAGATGTGATTGCAATCACAGAATCTGTCGTGGCACGGGCAGAAGGGAATTACGTTACGGTTGATGACATTGCGCAGGACGTGGAATCGAAGTATGGCAAAGATGCAAAAATTTCCGTAATATTTCCGATTCTCAGTCGGAATCGCTTTGCCATGTGTCTCAAGGGCATTGCTAGAGCTGTTAAGCACATTGATCTTGTTCTTCTTTTCCCTGCTGATGAAGTAGGAAATGAATTGATTAACAAGGATGAATTGCTCGACTCTGAAAAGATGCGAAATTTCGAGGGGTTAGTTCTCAATGAGAATGACTTCCGAAAGTTCTTCGGATACCCAGTACATCCATTCACTGGAATAGATTACGTGGCATACTATCGCAGTATCATCGAAGCGGAGAATTGTAGTGTTAATATTTTCTTCACAGACAGCATTGAGAAGGTAATATATATTACACAGAATCGCGAGATGCCAAATGTTCTTCTCTGTGACATCCATACTCGTGCAATTACGAAAAAGATGTTTACAGACAAGAAGAAAGCTGGAATTTACCTATATGCTTTCTCGGACAATGTGTATAATCTTTCCGATATTTGTAGCCAGCCTGTTCGAGAGGGTAGTGGTTACAATCCGGAATATGGACTTCTGGGTAGCAATAAGGCAGATGAGGAACGCATAAAACTCTTTCCGAGAACAGGTAGAGATGTGGTTTCTAAAGTGCGGCAGCTTATCCTTAGGGAGACAGGAAAGCTAGTAGAAGTCATGATTTATGGCGATGGTGCTTTCAAAGATCCGGTAGGGAAGATTTGGGAGTTAGCAGATCCTGTTGTGTCGCCTGCATACACATCTGGCCTTTTGGGTAGACCAAATGAGTTAAAACTGAAGGCTTTGGCAGATGGCAAGTTCGCTAATTTGCAAGGGAAAGAGTTGCAAGAAGCAATCGAAATGGAAATCAAAACAAAAGGCGATTGCTTGGTAGCCGATATGAGTTCGCAAGGAACAACACCTCGACAGTATACAGATCTTTTGGGTTCCCTGTCTGACCTTGTTTCTGGCAGTGGTGACAAAGGTACTCCCATTGTGTGGATTAAAGGTTACTTCAAAAACTATGCAAACGATTAACCAACAAGACGATGTTCTGGAATAGAACATCGAAAGCAAAAATTCCAGCGAGAAATCGCTGGAATTTTTGCTATTTTAAATCTATTTTTGTAGTTGCACCGAACAAATTTTCGTGGTATAATATTTTTTGTATGTGCGTATAAGAAAGGAAGATACGAATGAATGATTATATAGAAGTAAAAGGTGCAAAAGTTAATAACTTAAAAAATATTGATGTAAAAATTCCACGTGATAAATTAGTTGTTATTACTGGACTTAGCGGTTCAGGAAAATCATCTTTAGCATTTGATACAATTTATGCGGAAGGGCAAAGAAGATATGTAGAGAGTTTATCTTCTTATGCTAGACAATTCCTAGGCTTAATGGAGAAGCCAGATGTAGAATATATTAATGGATTATCACCAGCCATTTCAATTGATCAAAAAACAACTTCTCATAATCCACGTTCTACAGTAGGTACAGTTACGGAAATTTATGATTATTTGCGTTTACTTTATGCTAGAATAGGAGTTCCACATTGTCCTAATTGCGGAAAAGTAATTAAACAACAAAGCATTGATCAAATCATTGATGCTATTATGGAGCTAGAGGAAGGCACTAAAATTCAAGTGTTAGCACCAGTTATTCGTGGAAGAAAAGGAGAATATACCAAATTACTTGAGGACGCTAGAAAAGATGGTTTTGCAAGAGTGAGAGTTGATGGTACTATTTATGAATTAGAAGATGATGAAATTCAAATTGATAAAAAGAAAAAACATAACATTGAAATTGTAATAGACAGATTAGTTGTTAAACCAGATATTAGAAATAGATTAACAGATTCAGTTGAAACAGCATTAAAAAGTGCTAATAAACTTGTATTAATAGATGTAATAGGTGGAGAAGAATTACTTTTTTCACAAAATTATGCATGTCCAGATTGTAATATTAGTATAGAAGAATTAACTCCAAGAATGTTTTCATTTAATAATCCATTTGGAGCTTGCCCAACGTGTAGTGGGTTAGGAACTTTATTAAAGATGGATCCAGATTTAATCATGTCAGACAGAAGTAAAACATTATTAAATGGCGGTATTAAAGGCATGGGTTGGAGTCAAGCAAAAGATAGTATGGGGCTTATGTATATTCGTTCCTTAGGAAAACATTATAATGTTGATGTAACAAAACCTATTGCAGAATTACCAGAAGAATTTTTAAATAAAGTATTGTATGGTACTGGTGATGAAAAAATTGATTTTCGTTATGAAGGTAGCACGGGTGTTAGGACATTTACTGCACCTTTTGAGGGTGTGGTTAATACTATGGAGAGAAGATTTCGTGAAACAAGTTCAAATGGTATGAGAGAGTTTTATGAAATGTATATGTCGGAATCACATTGTCCAACTTGTGATGGTGCAAGATTAAAGAAAGAATCATTAGCAGTTACAGTTGGAGATAAAAATATTTATGAATTAACTTCTATGTCTATTTATGAAATTAGAGAATTTTTGAAAAATTTAAAAATGACAGAAAAAGAACAAATAATTTCACATCAAATTATGAAAGAATTAAATGCACGATTAAGTTTTTTAGTGGATGTGGGACTAGATTATTTAACACTTGCCAGAAATGCTAGTACACTTTCAGGAGGAGAAGCCCAAAGAATTCGATTAGCTACACAGATTGGTGCTGGATTAATGGGAGTACTATATATCTTAGATGAACCTAGCATAGGACTTCATCAACGTGATAATGAAAAATTATTAGCAACATTAAAAAAATTGAGAGATCAAGGAAATACATTACTTGTAGTAGAGCATGATGAAGATACAATGTATGCAGCAGATCATATAATTGATGTAGGTCCTGGTGCTGGTGTACATGGTGGAGAAATTGTAGCACAAGGAACTGCACAAGAGATTATGAAAAATCCAAGATCAATTACTGGAAAATATTTAAGTGGTGAATTAAAAATTTTAGTACCAGAAAAACGAAGAAAAGGTAATGGTAAAAAAATAGAAATTGTAAAAGCAGCAGAAAATAATTTGCAAAATATTAATGTAAAAATTCCACTTGGCGTGATGACAGTTGTAACAGGAGTTTCAGGTTCTGGGAAGTCTTCGTTAGTAAATGAAGTATTATATAAACGATTAGCAAGAGATTTAAATCGTGCAAATACAAAGCCTGGAAAATGTGAAAAAATTAAAGGTATGGAATATTTAGATAAAGTAATAAATATTGACCAATCACCAATTGGAAGAACTCCACGTTCAAATCCTGCAACATATACAGGTGTATTTGATTTAATTAGAGATTTATTTGCAGAAACAAGCGAAGCAAAGGCAAGAGGTTATCAAAAAGGAAGATTTAGTTTTAATGTAAGTGGTGGTAGATGTGAAAGCTGTCAAGGCGATGGCATCATAAAAATTGAAATGCACTTTTTATCTGATGTATATGTTCCTTGTGATGTATGTCATGGTACAAGATATAATCGTGAAACATTAGAAGTAAAATATAAAGGAAAAAATATTGCAGAAGTATTAGATTTGACAGTAGAAGAAGCATTAGATTTTTTTGCAAATATACCAAAAATCAAAAGTAAAATTCAAACGTTATACGATGTTGGATTAGGATATATTAAGTTAGGACAATCTTCTACAACATTGTCAGGAGGAGAAGCTCAAAGAGTAAAGTTAGCCACCGAACTATCAAGACATGCAACAGGTAAAACTTTATATATCTTAGACGAGCCAACAACAGGACTACACATGGCTGATGTTCATCGTTTAATTAATATTTTAAATCGACTTGTGGAAACTGGAAATACAGTTGTAGTGATAGAACATAATTTAGATGTTATTAAAACTGCTGATTATATTATTGATTTAGGACCAGAAGGCGGCATTAGAGGTGGAGAAGTAATTGCTACAGGAACACCAGAACAAATTGTAAAATGTGAAGAATCATATACAGGAAAATTTTTGAAAAAATATTTGAAGTGAAAGACTAAAATATAAGGTTATGTTTACATTTAAAAGAAACATAAATTGAGCAATGTAAACCATAATTATTACACATAAAATTTTCACAAAAAGTTCACATAATTGTGACTCAAAACCATTGCGGCTCTAAGGCTCGACATATTCAAATATACTTTGACATTTTATTATTTTTGTGATATACTCGCGGTATAGTTTGAATATAGGGGTGGTTGTATGATAGAAAAAAGTAACATCAATGAAGTAAAGAAAAATATAGAAGATTGTATTGGTCAAAAAGTATTACTTCGTGGAAGTCTTGGAAGAAATAAATCATTCGAAAAAGAAGGAACTTTAGTAAATACATATCCCAATATTTTTGTAGTAAAAATGGATGATAGTCAAAGAAATGTAACTTATAGTTATACAGATATATTGACTAAATCAGTAGAACTTGGTATTAACACTAATGGCTCATATAATTCCATTTTGAATACTATAGACTAAAATATAATTAGTATACTAACTATAAAGACTAGAATTAATTTTCTAGTTCTTTTTTTGTGTAAATTTTATTTATTCTTTCATAAATTAAAAAAGTCCTTCATATATTTTACTAATAATATTAAGGAAGGAGCTTAGAATATGGAAATAGTAAAGGAGAATGTGCGTGCAAGCCAATTTGTTGGACATGAAAATTTAGTAGAATTAGTTGAAGGAGATATTATTGTTCCGGATATCAAGCCTGACATTTTAAGTTTAATTAAGGTAGATGGAAAAGTATTTATTACAAATAAGGAGGCAATGGATAATAAGGTTAAATTACAAGGAATGGTAGATATTTATGCCATTTATATGTCTGATGATGAAACAAATTCTATACGAGGGTTAACTGCGACCTTGAATTTCAATGAAACTATTGATGTTAAAGATTGTAGTGTAGGAATGATACCAGTTGTTAAATATAATCTTCCTACAGTCGAAAGTAAAGTATTAAATGGTAGAAAAATTACAGTAAAATGTCCAATAGATATAGACGTTAAAGTCATGGATAATAAAGAATTTGAAATTTCAAAAGATGTAACAGAATGTGATAATGTGCAAATTTTAAAAGAAGAAGTAAGTTTAAATTCTTTTGTTGGATATAATACGGAAGAAGTATCTATAAATGAAAATGTCTCTTTGCCAGAGAATGCAATGCCAATTGCTGAAATATTGAAATGTTCTGTGGACATTGTAAATAAAGATTATAAAGTTAGTTATAATAAAGTTTTGGCAAAAGCAGATGCGAAAGTACACATTGTATATATTGCTGATGATGAAGCGGGTAGTATACAAACATTTGAAACATTATTACCTTTTACTGGATTTATTGATATTGCAGGTGTAAATGATAATACAGAATTTAATATCGATTATAATGTAAAAAGTTATTATATTAAACCAGTTTATCAAGATATGAAAGCAACTGCAATTGGTGTAGAGGCTGAAGTAGAAATGCTTGCAGTAGCACACGAACCAAAGAGTTTTGTGGTGATACAAGATTTGTACAATCCAGATACAGTCTTAAATTATGATGTGAAGAATATTCGTATGGAGCAAAATACTAAAAAGCAAAACTATAAGATAAAATTAGACCAAATGTTATCGATACCTGAGTTAGAAAATAGTAAATTATTAGAAGCGACAGTAAGACCAACAATTTCGGAAAAGAGAATATTAGATGATAAGATTGTAGTAGATGGAAATGCAAATATAGATCTTCTTTACTATAAATTAGATAAAAGAAATATTGAAGAAAAGAAAATAGAACTTCCTTTTCAACAAACTATTCCAATAGAAAACAAAGATAATGTGCAAAATGAAATTATATTAGATGTAAGTAGCGTAGAATATGAATTGCAGCCTTCTGGACAATTGAGAATGAATATTGAATTAAATTTAGAACATGATATTATGGAATTAGTAGAATTAAATGTTATTGATAATTTAAATCAAACGAATGAAAAAACAACACCGATTGCCAGCATCGTAATTTATCCAGTTAAGCAAGGAGACAGCTTGTGGAAGATTGCAAAAAAATTTCATACAACTGTAGATGCTATTATGCAAGCAAATGGTTTAACAGATGATAAAATTTATCCAATGCAACAATTAATTATTCCAAAGCGTATATATAGAGTGGAATTGGATCCATTAGCTTAGTATGGAACGTCTTGGCTTAAAACGTAAATTTATTCAAATGAAAAAATTTAAATTACCTTTTCATGCACAAGGTAGGATATTTTTAATTTGTGTTGTAATACCTATTTTAATATTTCAAATATATGCAAATGTAATAGAGCCAACAATTATGACTATGAGTAGTTTAAAGGCCAAAAGCATTGGGATTATGGTTATAGAAGAAGTAATAGGAGAAGTTATGAAAAATGTTACTTATTCTGATTTAATAACATTAGAAAAAGATGAAAACGGGAAAATTTTAGCATTACGTGCAAATGTAATAGAAATGAATAGAATGGCTGCGACTATTAGTTTGAAAATGCAAGATAGATTTAATACTATAAATGAAATTGAAATTAAAATCCCACTTGGAGATTTTACTGCAAATGCATTATTAGCAGGTAGGGGACCTGGAATTCCTGTTAAGATTATTCCAGTTGGAACTGTTGAAGCAGACTTCAAATCTGAGTTTGCTTCTACGGGAATTAACCAAATTAGGCATCGCATATACTTACAAATTGTATCGAATGTTAGTATTGTGGCTCCATTACTTACAGAAGAAATTCCAATTGTGTCTAATATCAATGTGGCAGAAACTGTAATTATAGGTGATGTACCTGATAGCTTTTACAACTTAGAGGGAGTAACTGATATAACATCTGATGATAGTTTAAACTTATGGTAATGATTATCCTAAATAATATATTTGGGATAATCATTTTTTTGTGCAATAGTATATTTCTATTGCACAAAAAATTTATCATTAAGTTTTTCTTTGAAAATAAATTAATATAAACAAATTTCAAAAAAATATTCATGAAAATAGTAGATTTTGGGAAATAATATTATTAAAATTAGCAGTTAGACTTGACAAGTGCTAATTTTAATGATAAGTTAATAGTTGCAATTAGCACTTGAACGAAATGAGTGCTAAGAGGAA
Organism: uncultured Clostridia bacterium; assembly: GCA_947624765.1. Taxonomy (GTDB): domain Bacteria; phylum Bacillota; class Clostridia; order TANB77; family UBA1234; genus RGIG4465. Next base: position 2,415 of record CANQLS010000030.1, on the reverse strand, counting down.
GGAGATAAAAATGTTGTTAGATGATAGAAAACGAAAGATTTTGGAAGCTATCATTGAAGAATATAATGCAACAGCAGAACCAGTATCATCTAGTAAAATTGCTACAGATTATGGATTAGATTATAGCCCAGCTACAATTAGAAATGAAATGGCAAACTTAGAAGAAATGGGATATCTAGAGCAACCTCATACCTCAGCTGGAAGAATTCCTTCTAGTAAGGGCTATAGACTATATGTAGACAATATTATGAAAGAAAAAAATTTGACTATAAAAGAAAAAGAAAATATTGATGCGATTTTGCAAAGTGATATTGCTAAATTTGAAAATCTGATAAAAGAGGCTTCTAATATTTTGTCAAGGCTAACTAATTATGCGTCTATTGCTATGGGACCAGATATGGAAAGTTGTACAGTAGAGGAGATTAAATTAGTTAAATTAGGTCATGACAAATTGATGATTGTAATTCTTGCCGACAATGGAATTGTTAAAGAATCTGTTGTAAAATGTCAAGAAGAAATTCCAGAAGACAACGTTGAAATATTTAATCGTTATTTGAATTATAAATTGCGTGGAATGAATTTTAGAGAAATTTATGAAAATATTAATGAATATATTGAGAAAGAACTATATCAAATTAATACAAATATTGTTCCTTTGATGATGGAGTTAAACCATTTGCTAACGGAACAAAATTCTAATGTATATGTAGATGGAACTAAAAACTTGTTAGATTTGCCAGAACTTAAAAAATCTGAAACATTACAAAAGTTTTTAAATATTATTGAAACCAAAGACGTAATTAAAGAGCTGTTAAAAAATGGCTACGATGGTAATATTAATATTTATATTGGACAGGAAACATCATTTGACGATTTAAAAGATTTTACAATTATTACTTATAAACAATCTATCCACGATAAAGAAGTAGGAACTATAGGAATTATAGGACCAAAGCGAATGGATTACAAAAAAGTTATTCCTACTATTAAATATTTAGGTGAAGCAATTCAACAAAAAATAAATCAAGGAGGAGAAGCGGATGGCAGAAAATAAAGAGAAGCAAGAAGAAATGGAAATGGAAGTGGAAGAAGTAGAAAAAACACCAGAAGAATTGGAAGAAGAAGTTGAAAAGTTGAAAAAGGAAAATGCAAAATATTATGAACACTTACAGAGGACAGTAGCTGAATTTGATAATTACAAAAAAAGAGTTGGAAAAGAAAAAGAAAATACTTATAGATTAACAGTTGGAGATGTTATCTTAAAGTATATTCCAGTTCTTGATAATTTGGAAAAAGCAATTCAAACTGATACGACAGATGGAAAAATGAAAGAAGGTGTGGAGTTAATATATAAACAGATTTGTGATATTATGGTATCGTTTGGAGTGGAAACAATTGATGCAGTAAATCAAACATTTAATCCGGAATTTCATGATGCAGTAATGCATATAGAAAGTAAAGATTATGGTGAAAAAATAGTAGTAGAGGAACTTAGAAAAGGCTATAAAATTGGTGATAGAGTGCTTAGACATTCTATGGTGAAAGTAGCAAATTAATTTTGGAAAGGAATGATAAATATGTCAAAAATTATTGGTATTGATTTAGGTACAACAAATTCATGTGTAGCAGTTATGGAAGGTGGAGAACCAGTTGTTATACCAAATGCAGAAGGAAATAGAACAACTCCATCTGTTGTAGCATTTACAAAAACTGGTGAAAGACTAGTTGGTCAAATTGCAAAAAGACAGGCAGTAACAAACCACGATAGAACTATTAGTTCAATTAAAAGAGATATGGGAACCGATCGAAAAGTAAAGATAGACGATGCTAGTTATACACCACAAGAAATTTCAGCAATGATTTTACAAAAGATGCTGGAAGAATTGCAGGATTAGAAGTTTTAAGAATTATCAACGAACCTACAGCAGCAGCTCTTGCATATGGACTAGAAAAAGATGTAGATCAAAAGATAATGATTTATGATTTAGGTGGAGGTACATTTGATGTATCTATTCTAGATATTGGTGATGGTGTATTTGAAGTATTAGCTACTAGTGGTAATAATAGATTAGGTGGCGATGACTTTGATGAAAGAATTATTAAATATTTAGTAGATACATTTAAACAAGAGCAAGGCATTGATTTAACCACAGATAGTATGGCAATGCAAAGATTAAAGGAAGCTGCTGAAAAAGCTAAAATTGAATTATCGAGTGTATCACAAACAAACATTAATTTGCCATTTATTACAGCTGATAAAGAAACTGGTCCAAAACATTTAGATATTACTTTAACTAAAGCAAAATTTGAAGAATTAATTCGTGACTTAGTAGATTCTACAGTTGGACCTATTAATCAAGCTTTGAAAGATGCTAATTTAACTGCTGATAAGATTGATAAAGTATTATTAGTAGG